>CAZONS010000084.1:0-12222 GCA_964581195.1 uncultured Thiobacillus sp.
GCAGGGTTTCCGCCTGGCCGGAGTATGGCGGCAGGATGTCTTCGACGTATTCGGGCAGGAGCCAGGCCTGGGTCATAGCGTGTAATTCATTGTGTAAGGAACAGAAGGGCCAGACCGGCCAGCATGGAGATCAGGCCCATGAAACGCAACTGGCCGTCGTTGAACCGGATCATTCGGGAAAAGGTTTCACGCCAGGCGGCGGGGGCCAGGAAGGGGAGCACCCCCTCCATGACCAGCATGAGCGCGAGCGCGGGAAGCCAGACATCGCCCAGACTCACGCCATGCCACCGTGCTTGTTTGCCGCGTTATTTGCCACTGCCTCGTGGCGACTTCATGTAACGGAAGAACTCGGAGTTGGGTTGCAACACCATCACGTCGTTCTTGCCGGAGAAGCTTTGCTTGTAGGCTTCCATGCTGCGGTAGAAGGCATAGAACTCCGCGTTCTTGCCGAACGCCTCGCCATAGATGGCCGCGGCGCGACCGTCGCCCTCACCCTTGATCCGTTGCGCGTCGCGGTAGGCTTCGGCGACGATGACTTCGCGTTGCCTGTCGGCGTCGGCGCGGATCTTTTCCGCCTCGGCGGAACCGGTGGAACGCAGTTCGTTGGCCACCCGCTTGCGCTCGGCTTCCATGCGGCGATAGACCGATTCGCTGACCTCGGCGGGCAGGTCGACGCGCTTGATGCGCACATCGAGCACCTCGACGCCGAAACGGCGGGCGTCGGCGTCCGCCGACTTGCGCAGGGTTTCCATCACGTCGTCGCGCTGACCGGAGACCACGTCGTGCACGGTGCGCTTGCCGAACTCGGCGCGCATGCCATCGTTGACCGTCTGCGACAGCCGGTTCACCGCCTGCCGTTCGTCACCGGCGAAACTGACGTAGAAGGTGCGAACATCCTTGATGCGCCACTTGACGTAGTAATCCACCAGCACGTTCTTCTTCTCGGAAGTGATGAAGCGTTCCGGGTCGACGGCGTCCAGGGTCAGGATGCGGGTATCGAAATAACGGATGTTCTGCACCATCGGCAACTTGAGGTAGAGGCCGGGGTCCTTCTTGATGCTGACCACCTCGCCCAACTGGAACACCATCGCGTTCTGGCGCTGGTCGACGGTGAACAGCGACAGGGAAAGGACGAACAGGGCGACGACCAGGCCGACCACGATCACGGCGGGATTCTTCATGGCCGCGCCTCCCGGTCACGCGTGCGGAAGGCGTCACGCGAGCGGAACAGGTCCTCGTTGCGCGGCGCCGCGTCCTGGCGCTGCGGCGCCAGTTCGATCTGCGGCGGGACGGCCTGCGCCGGCTGGCCGCTGGTGGTCATGTTGACGAGCTTGTCCAGCGGCAGGTAGAGCAGATTGCCGCCCTGCTTGTCGTCGACGAGCACCTTGGTGGTGCTGGAAAGAATCTGTTGCATGGCATCCTGGTAGAGACGTTCACGGGTGACCTGCGGCGCCTTGGAATATTCGGCCAGCACCTGCTTGAAGCGGGAAGCCTCGCCCTCGGCCTGCGCCACCACGCGCTGCTTGTAACCCTGCGCCTCTTCGGAGAGACGGGCGGCGACGCCGCGCGCCTTCGGGATCACGTCGTTGGCATAGGCCTGACCCTCGTTCTTCAGCCGTTCCAGATCCTGGCCGGCCTTGACCGCGTCGTCGAAGGCCGCCTGCACCTGTTCCGGCGGCTGCGCGTTCTGCATGTTGAGCTTGCTCACCGTGATGCCCGTCTTGTAGCGATCGAGAATGTCCTGCATCAGCTTGGTGGCGCGCGCGGCGATGTCGGCGCGACCCTCGTAGAGGACGTAATCCATCTTGCTCTTGCCGACGATCTCGCGCATCGCGGTTTCCGCCACCTGCTTCACCGCCTCGTCCGGATGACGGTTGGAGAACAGGTAATCCTCGGGATCCTTCAGCAGGTACTGCACGGAGAACTGAAGGTCGACGATGTTTTCGTCATCGGTCAGCATCAACGCCTCGGACAGCACCTTGGCCTTCACGTTGTTCTGAAAGCCGACCTCGACGGTACGCACCTTCTCGACATTGACCTTCTCGACGCTTTCCAGCGGCGCCGGCAGGTGCCAGTGCGGACCGGAATCCGTGGTTTGGAGATACTTGCCCAGGCGCAGCACGACGCCGCGTTCGCCGGCGTCGACGATATAGAAGCCGGAAGCCAGCCAGACCAGCAGGGCCAGGCCGATCAGCAGACCGGCGCCACCGGGAATATGGAACTCGCGACCGCCACCGATTCGTGGAGGTTCGTTGCCGCCTCCCCCACCCTTCTTGCCGAACAACTCGTTCAGGCGACGGTTGAAGTTCTTCCAGAGTTCATCCAGGTCCGGGGGACCGCCGGCGTTCTTGTTGCCGCCGCCGCCCTGATTTCCCCATTGCGGGTCATTCCAGGCCATCGATATTGGTTTCCACATAGCTTTGAGAAAGTTCGGCATCTTGAGCCGCCTGCACTCGGGTTGCATGTTGTTGGTCACGGGCAAACTCGGCGAGGACACCCCGCAGCAGCTCCACCCCCTCACCCGTCCTGGCGGAGAGCCAAACGGCCGCGATCTTACCATACTCGTCCCGCGCCACCCGAGGCTCGACACCGGTGAGATCGACCTTGTTCATGACCTCGAATCGCGGCACTTGTTCCGCGCCGATTTCCTTCAGCACCTTCTCGACTTCGACGATCTGCCGCTCACGGTTGGGACTGGCGGAATCGACCACGTGCAGCAACAGGTCGGCATGGATGGTCTCCTCCAGGGTGGCGTGGAAGGCGGAAACCAGGGAGTGCGGCAGGCGGGTGATGAAGCCGACCGTGTCCGAGAGCACGATCTGTTGCCCGGCCTCCGGCAGCCAGAGCTTGCGCGAGGTGGTGTCCAGGGTGGCGAACAACTGGTCGGCGGCGTAGGCGCCGGCATGGGTGAGCGTATTGAACAGGGTGGACTTGCCGGCATTGGTATACCCCACCAGGGAGACCGAGAGGACGCCGCCGCGCTGCCTGCTCCGACGCTGCACGGCGCGGCTCTTCGCCAGCTTTTCCAGCCGCGCCTCGATGCCCTTGATCTTGGTCAGGATCATGCGGCGGTCGAGTTCCAGCTGGGATTCACCCGGACCACCGCGCATGCCGATGCCGCCCTTCTGCCGCTCCAGGTGGGTCCAGCCGCGCACCAGCCGGGTCGAGTAATGACGCAATTGCGCCAGTTCCACCTGCAACTTGCCCTCGTTGCTGCGCGCGCGCAGGGCGAATATCTCCAGGATCAGGGCGGTGCGGTCGAGCACCCGGCAGTGCAGGCGCCGTTCCAGATTGCGTTCCTGAACCGGGGAGAGTTCGTGATTGAAGATGATCAGGGAAGCATCGGCGGCGCGGGCCGCGTCGCCGATCTCATCCGCCTTGCCGGAACCGGCGAACAGGGCCGGGTCGGGTCTGCCGCGCTTGCCCTCGACGATTCCGGCCACGAAGAGACCGGCGCTGCTGGCAAGCAGTTCGAGTTCGCTGAGACTTTCCGCGTAATCCGGGTTACCGAAATCCAGGGAGGCCAGGATGACGGCCTGCCCATGTTCGGGGCGTTCGAACACTGATCAGTCGGCGTCGCCGGCGGGGCTGGCTCGCTGCACGGAAATCGGACGGGCGGGCACCACGGTGGAAATGGCGTGCTTGTAGACCATCTGGGTGACGGCATTCTTCAACAGCACGACATAGGGGTCGAAGCTTTCGATGATGCCCTGGAGCTTGATGCCGTTGACCAGGTAGACAGAGACCTGCACCTGTTCCTGGCGTAGCGCGTTGAGGAACGGGTCTTGTAATTGCTGCCCTTTGCTCATGATGTTTCCTTATATTCGAATGACGGGAATGAAAGAATCCGCAATGGATCACGTGCAGGATTTTATCGGGTTTTATTTCCGTGGCTTTGATTTAATTCAAACCGGGGCGCGATAGGTCGGCCCGGCGTGGCCCGCCGCCCACACCGGCAATTGGGGTCAAGTGGCGTTTGCCTCGACCTCGGGCCAGCCGAAGTGCCAGCCCTGCCCCAGATCGACGCCCATTTCCCGCAGGATACGCGCGCTTTCGGCGTCTTCGACACACTCGGCGACGGTGATGATGCCTTCCTGACTGGCGAAGCGGGCGATGCTTTCGACGATGGCGCGGATTTTCCGCTCCTTGCGCATGTTGGCCACCATCCAGCCCTCGATCTTGAGGAAGGAGATGGGCAGCCGCGCCAGATAGAGAAACGAGGAATAGCCGCTGCCGAAATCGTCCAGCGCCAAGCGGAAACCGAAGTCCAGCAGCGGCTTCAGATCGGCCTCCAGGGTATCCAGGTTGTGCAGAAACTGACGCTCGGTGATCTCGAACACCAACGGCTTGACCGGTCCGAACTCGACGCCGCAGTTCGTGCAATAGCCCATGGCGCTGACGAGGAGAGACTCGACCAGATCGCGGCGCGCCAGGAATTGCGGCGACAGGTTCACGAAATGCAGGAAGTCCGGGGCGAAGGCGCCGCCGCCGAGCTTGCCGGCGCAGCGTGACATGGCCGCGCGGCAGACGATGCTGTCGATTTCCGGCATCAGGCCCAGCCCTTCCGCCGCTTCGATGAAGTCGCCGGCGGGCAGCATGCGTCCATCCGGCAGGCGAACCCGCGCCAGCGCCTCGTCGGCGACGACCTGGCCGCTGTTCAGGTCGACGATGGCCTGGGTCGCCATCACCACACGCTCGTCGCGCAGCGCCCGCTTGATGATCTGCGCCGGCCACAGCACGCCGCCGCCATCCTGCGCCTCGACACGGTCACGGCCGTTCGCCTTGGCGCGGTAGAGGCAGGTATCCGCGATTTCCACCGCATGGTGAAAACTGCGATCCTCGCCGGAAGGCAGGCCGATGCCGGCCGACAGGGTGAGCTGGATGGCGCCGGCGTCCGTGGCGATGGGCGAGGCCTTCACCTGGGCGACCAGACGTTCCAGCACGAATACCGCCTCGCGCAGATCGGCATTGCGCAGGAACACCAGGAATTCCTCGCCCCCCCAGCGCGCCACCCAGTCGTCCTCGCGCAGACCGGCCTCGATGCGGCGCGCCACCGTCTTGAGCACTTCGTCGCCGACTGAGTGGCCATAGCGATCATTGACCGACTTGAAGTGATCGAGGTCGAGCAGGGCCAGCGCATAGCCCTCGTTGTGGCGGCGCGCCCGCGCCAGTTCCTGATCGAGACGGACTTCGGCGGCGCGCCGATTGAGCAGACCGGTGAGACCGTCGCTGAGGGCGTGCTGCTCCAGCGCCTCCTGCTGGCGCACCTGCGCCAGGTGATAGCCCAGCCAGCCCGACACCAGTTCCATATAAGCGATATCCGCTTCCGACCAGGGCGCCGACCTGGGTTGACGGCGGAGGAAGGAGAGCACGCCCTCGACCTCCTCGCCCGCCCAGACCGGTATTCCGGCATAGGCCCGCAGCCCGGTCTCGACCACCAGGTGATGGCCGCGAAACTCCGCATGCGCGCGGAGATCGTCGATGAACACGGGCTCGCGCGCGAGCAGCACCTGCCGGCAGATCACGTCGCCCCTGGGAATCACCGTGCCTTCCGGCCACGCGCCCAGGGTGTCGTGAACATAACGCGCGGTATATTCGCCGTTGATGGCCCCCAGCACCGCCAACTCCATCCCCAGCGACTCGCAGGCCAGGCGCAGCATGGCATGAAAGCGCGCCGACTCGTCGATGTCGCGGCGGGTCGCCAGCCGCCAGAGGACGCGCAGACGCTCGGCGTGGGCGGCGGCTTCGGGCATGGTGATTATTCGGCGGCCCAGTGCGGGGTCGCGATACCGCTGCCGAGATCGTCCTCCACCAGACGGCGACGGACCTCCAGCAGTCTCTCGATCAGCGCCGGCTCCGCGCGGCCATAGGCCTCGGCATCCGGAACCCGCTTGACCACGACGCCAAGCAGCTCGGTGATGGCATTGCCGATCGAGTTCTGGCTGATGGTGACGATCAGCTGACCGGCGTCGTTGCGATAGATGAGCTGCTTGAAGGCCGGCTGCCAGCGGATGGAGTTGGCGTACTTGGCGTCCTTGATGCAGCGGTCGCGCACCATCTTCGCGGTCTTCAGCAGGTCGTTGTTGAATTGCAGTCTGGCCTCCACCAACTCCGGGAAATAGATGTCGCGCGGCAAGGGCGCGTTGCGGGTGGACACCTGGCCGAAGAAGGTGCGATAGAAATCGATGAAGCCCTTGAGGATGGTGTCGTACTCCTTCCAGAAACGCACGTCCTTGAGCGACTCGGCGCCGCCGACCACCTCCCAACTGGGCAGGCCCTGCGGGTAGCCGGTGAGCGCTATCCGGCAGGAGCCGGACTGGCAGGGACGCAGGATCTTCAGGTCGAGCTCATCGAAGAAGGCCTGATAGACATCGCGCATGTAGGCCTGGAACAGGGAATGCTGGCCGCCATCGGTGAGGTTGGGGTTGTTGGCGTCGGCGATCGGCGCGTCGCGCAGTTCCGCCTTGTTGAACACGATGAAATGGTTGTGCAGCATGCGGATGCTCGGCACTCCCGGCGAGGTCAGCGGCCAGGTCGCGTCCAGGCTCGCCTCGCCGGCCAGCACCAGGGTCTCGTCCGGGTCCGGGTAGCGCTCCAGCATGTACTCGATGATGACCTGGTTCATCCGGTTCCAGACATTCTTCACCGATTCCGGCACCTGGGTGCGGCGCACCGGCCGGCCGAGCGGATCGAGAATGGTCCGCGAGGTGTTGTAGATGATCGAGGTATCGAACTCGTTGCTGTGGCCCAGCGCCTTTCTATACAGCAGCAGCCCTTCCGGGTTCTGCAGCAGACCGTTGTTGTTGACCAGATCGTTGAGGTTCTCGGTGCTGTTGAAGAACTCGTTCGGCTTCATCCCCTCCGGGACATCGAGCGGAATCTGACGGAACGGGGTGACGATCTCTCTGGGGCCGGACTGCATGAAATACCTCTGATAGCCTGGGAATTTACGGGACGTGATGGTCCGGAATCATAGCCGCCATAGGGGACAATAGGCGATAGCGCATCGCGCCGTACATCTCGCCCCCATCCTGATCGCGTCGGAATAACCACTGGCCCGGCCAAGGGCGGGGCCCATCGCCGGACGTCGGCGGCGAGCCCGAATGAAAGACGCCACGCGGCCGATCGGCGGCGTGGCGCCTCACGTGGGAGGTGGGCGATCAGGCGACGCCCAGCAACTCCACTTCGAACACCAGGGTGGCGTTGGGCGGAATCACGCCGCCGGCGCCACGGGCGCCGTAGCCCATTTCCGGCGGAATGGTCAGCTTGCGCTTGCCGCCCACCTTCATGCCGGCGACGCCTTCGTCCCAGCCACGGATCACATGGCCGCGACCGAGCGGGAAATCGAACGGATCGTTGCGATCCAGGCTGGAATCGAACTTGGTGCCATCGGTCAGCCAGCCGGTGTAGTGCACGGTCACCCGCTTGCCGGAAACGGCCTCGTCGCCTTCGCCCACGCTCAGGTCTTCAATGATCAAACTCATGACGTCTCCTGGAAAATACGCCCCGACGCGGGACGATTGCGCGGCAGATGGCGGCGAAATCCGAAATTGCAAGCCGCGCGCGGGAACACGGAAGACGGGCTCTCTGCGACAATCCGCGCCTTTGCCGGACCCGCCATCCACTGTGCGAGTCGGCCGCTCACTCAGAAATCACGCCCATGTCCGAACCTCTTTACATCGAATCCCTGGACCACGAAGGCCGCGGCGTCGGCCATGTCGATGGCAAGACCATCTTCGTGGAAGGCGCCCTGCCCGGCGAGCGGGCGCGCTACAACAGCTATCGCAGGAAGCCCAATTTCGAGCAGGCGCAGGCCAGCGAGATCCTCGATGCCAGCCCCTACCGGGTGACGCCACGCTGTCGCTGGTTCGGCATCTGTGGCGGCTGTTCGCATCAGCACCTGGAGGAATCGGCGCAGGTGGCGGCGAAACAGCGGGTGCTGGAGGATTGTTTCGAACACGTCGGCAAGGTCAAACCGGAAACCATGCTCTCGCCCATCCACGGCCCGACCTGGGGCTACCGCCGGCGGGCGCGGCTATCGGTGCGGCATGTGGCGAAGAAGGGCGGCGTGCTGGTGGGTTTCCATGAGCGGCGCAGCAGTTTCGTGGCGGACATGGGCGGCTGCGAGGTCCTGCCGGCGCGAATCTCCCTGTTGCTGCCGCGCCTGCGCCAACTGGTGGAAGGACTGTCCATCCGCGACCGCCTGCCGCAGATCGAACTGGCGGCCGGTGACAATGTGGATGTGCTGGTGCTGCGCGTTCTGGAGCCGCCGACGCCCGAGGACGAGGCGCTGTTGCGGGCGTTCGCCGATGCCCATCGGGTGCAGTTCTGGCTGCAATCCAAGGGACCGGACACCGCCGTCCCCTTCCACCCGCTCGACGCGCCGGCGCTGGATTACCGCCTCGACGAATTCGACCTGGTGATGCCGTTCCGTCCCACCGAGTTCACCCAGGTGAACCAGGACATCAACGCCATGCTGGTGCGCCGCGCCATGCGTCTGCTCGACCCGAGGCCGGGCGAGCGCATCGCCGACTTCTTCTGCGGTCTCGGCAACTTCACCCTGCCCATCGCCCGCAAGGGAGCCACGGTGCTGGGCATCGAGGGCGCGGCCGGGCTGGTGGCGCGCGGCATCGAAAACGCGGCGCGCAATGGCTTGAGCGCGAACACGGAGTTCCGCGTCGCCGACCTGTTCAAGATGACGCCGGAGGGCTATCTGGAGCTGGGCCATTTCGACAAGCTGCTGATCGACCCGCCGCGCGACGGCGCCATCGATCTGGTGAAATCGCTGCCGGACACGGGCGCGCCGCACCGCATCGTCTATGTTTCCTGCAGCCCGGCGACGCTCGCGCGCGACGCCTCGGTGCTGGTGCATCAGAAAGGCTATCGCCTGGTCACGGCCGGCGTCGCCAACATGTTCCCGCACACCGCGCATGTGGAATCGATCGCCCTGTTCGAACGCCAGTAAGCGCCGTCGCGCGGCGCGAGCGCGAGCGCCGGCGCTCCGACGGGGAAACCGTCGACGCACACTGCTACACTCGGGCCATCGTCACTCTCCCGAATTTCCTTGGACTCAATTCCCCTAGGGGCGCTATTCGGCGTCCTGGTTGTACTGCTCGTGCTGTCAGGTTTCTTCTCGATGTCGGAAACCAGCATGATGGCCGTGAACCGCTATCGCCTGCGTACCCTGGCCAAGGCCGGGCATCGCGGCGCGAAACTCGCCGAGTGGCTGCTCTCGAATACAGACAAGCTGCTGGGCGTGATTCTGCTCGGCAACAACCTGATCAACGCCGCCGCCGCCTCCCTGGTCACCATCATCGCGTTCCGCATGTTCGGCCAGAACGAAATGGCCATGACCCTGGGCACGCTGGCGGTCACTTTCCTGATCCTGGTGTTCTCCGAGGTGACGCCGAAGGTGATCGGCGCCTCCTATCCCGACCGCATCGCGCCGGCGGCCAGCTTCATCCTGGCGCCCATGCTCAGGCTGACCTATCCGGCGATCTGGTTCGTCAACCTGTTCGTGCAGCGCCTGCTCAAGCTGATGCGCCTGAACCCGGAAGCGGCTTCCGGCAACAGCATGGGGGTGGAGGAGCTGCGTACCCTGCTGGCCGAGTCCGGCAATTTCCTGCCGGCGCAACATCGCGGCATCCTGCTCAATCTGTTCGACCTGGAACACATCAAGGTGGATGACGTCATGGTGCCGCGCGGCCAGATCGAGGCCCTCGACCTCGCCGCCGACTTCGACGACATCCTGCATCAGATCGCCACCAGCCATCACGCCCGCCTGCCGGTGTACGAAGGGGAGTCGAACAACCTGATCGGCATGCTGCATGTGCGGCGGGTGCTGACCCGCATCCACGAGGAGGATTTCGACCTGGAGGAACTGCGCGAAACCCTGCGCGAGCCCTACTTCATCCCCTCCGACACCAATCTCTATACCCAGCTCGAACAGTTCCAGGCGACGCGCCAGTCGGTCGGCCTGGTGGTGGATGAATACGGCGAACTCCAGGGCCTGGTCACCCTGGAGGACATCCTCGAGGAAATCGTCGGCGAATTCGCCAGCCTGCGGCCGGGGGGCCAGGAACCGGGCCTGCCGCAGGAAGACGGCAGCTACCTGGTGGAGGGCGCGATGTCGGTACGCGAACTCAACCGCAAACTGAAACTGACGCTACCGGTCGAGGGCGCGCGCACGCTCAACGGTCTGATTCTGGACAAACTGGAAGCGATGCCGGAGCCGGGCGTGAGCGTGATGATCGCCGGCTACCCCCTGGAAATCGTGCAGGTCCATGGCCGCATGGTGAAAACCGCGCGGATCGGCCCGCGCCGCGAGGTCGGCAATTCAAGCGCATGATTGCTTTACATTTGAAACCCTGATGGGCAACATCCGGCGAGTCAATTAAATCTCGGGAGCGGTTAACGCATGGTCGCGGTCACCGTCGGCGCCAATCTCACCGGTTTGTGCAGAGCCCTGGTCAGCCAGGGACTGCTGACCGCGGAAGAGGGAGAATCGCTGCAAAACCAGGCGCGGAGTAGTGGTGAGAACACGCTCGCCACGCTGCTGCGCACGCGCCGCTTCCGCGCCGACCAGATCGCCGCCTTCGCCGCCGTCACCTTCGGCCTGCCCTTCCTCAACCTGGATGCGCTGGATCCCTCGATCCTGCCGAAAAGCCCGGTCGACGCCAAGCTTCTCTCCAAGCACCGGGTGCTCCCCATCGCGCAGCGCGGCAACCGCCTGTTCGTCGCGCTCTCCGACCCCAGCAACCTGCAGGCGTTGGACGACATCAAGTTCCAGACCGGTCTGATCGTCGACGCGATCGTGGTCGAGGACGACAAGCTCGGCCGCTGGCTGGACCAATACGGCGAGGCGACCGAGGACAACATACTCAAGACCATCGAGACCGAGGATCTCAATCTCGAGTTCTCCGACGACGAGACCATGGACGCCGCGAGCACCGCGGCCGCGGTCGACATCGACGACGCGCCGGTGGTCAAGTATCTGCAGAAGATGATGCTGGACGCCATCAACAGCGGCGCTTCCGACATTCACTTCGAACCCTACGAGAAGAGCTACCGCATCCGCTACCGTCTCGACGGCCTGCTCTACGAGATCGCGCAGCCACCGCTGGCGATCAAGGAGAAGATCGCCTCGCGGATCAAGGTCATCTCCAAGCTGGACATCTCCGAGAAGCGGGTGCCGCAGGACGGCCGCATGAAGCTGGTCCTGTCGCGCAACAAGGCGATCGACTTCCGGGTCTCCACCCTGCCGACGCTGTATGGCGAGAAGATCGTCATGCGTATCCTGGACTCGACTTCCGCGACCATGGGCATCGAGAAACTGGGCTACGAACCGGACCAGCTCAAACTGCTCACCGAGGCCATCGCGCGCCCCTACGGCATGGTGCTGGTGACCGGCCCCACCGGCTCCGGCAAGACCGTCTCGCTCTACTCCTGCCTGAACATCCTCAACCAGCCCGGGGTGAACATCTCCACCGTCGAGGACCCCGTCGAAATCCAGCTGGCCGGCATCAACCAGGTCAACGTCAACGAAAAGGCGGGCCTTGATTTCGCCACCGCGATGAAAGCCTTCCTGCGCCAGGATCCGGACATCATCATGGTCGGCGAGATTCGCGACCACGAGACCGGCGACATCGCCATCAAGGCCGCGCAAACCGGCCACATGGTGCTCTCCACCCTGCACACCAACGACGCGCCCTCGACCCTGACCCGGCTGATCAACATGGGCATCCCCAGCTACAACGTCGCCGCCTCGGTGCATCTGATCACCGCGCAGCGCCTGGGCCGCCGCCTCTGTCCAAGTTGCCGCAGGCCGGTGGAGGTGCCGCCGGAAGCCCTGCTCAACGCCGGCTTCTCAGAAGCCGACCTCGATGGTTCCTGGCAAGCCTATACCGCCAGCGGATGCGACCTCTGCAAGCAGACCGGCTACAAGGGGCGGGTCGGCCTCTACCAGGTGATGCCGGTCACCGAGGAAATCCACCGCATCATCCTGAAGAACGGCTCCACCCTTGAAATCGCCCAGCAGGCGGAGCGCGAAGGCGTGCTCAACCTGCGCCAGGCCGGCCTGCTCAAGGTCAAGCAGGGGCTGACTTCCCTGGAAGAAGTCCTGGCCGTCACCAACGAATAACCTGGGGATCCGACAAACATGGCGCAGGCCAAAGCGACCGAAGTTCCCTTTCTCTGGGAAGGCACCGACAAGAGCGGCAAGAA
>CAZONS010000085.1:0-12158 GCA_964581195.1 uncultured Thiobacillus sp.
TGAAGTCGCCTTCCCGCAGTAACGGCAGCAATTGCGGCGCGATGCCGCCGGCGAGAAACACCCCGCCCTGAGCCCGCGCCAGCAACGCCAGATCGCCGGCGACCTGGCCGTAGACGCGCGCGAACAGGCGCAGGGCCCGCGCCGCCTCGGCATCCGTCGCCGCCATCCCGGCCTCGCTGATGGCGCGCGCCGCCGTCGGCGCCGCCAGATCGATCGAGGCCTGACGGCCCGCCTCCGCCAGGCAGAAGCGATACAGGCCGATCAGCCCCGGCCCGGACAACAGCCGTTCGACCGAGACCCGGCCGAAATCTCCGCGCAGCCAGACCAGCAGACGATCCTGCTCGGCATCGACCGGCGCGAAGCCGATGTGCCCCCCTTCCGAATCGAGCGGCCGATGCAGTCCCGCCCGCGCCACGCAGAGGGAGACCCCGAGACCGGTGCCGGCGCCCAGCGCGACACGGGGCGCGGCCGGCTGTTCGCCGCCCGTCTGCAGCATGGCGAGATCGGCGTCCGTCAGGGCATTCAGACCCCAGCCGACGGCGGCGAAATCATTGACCAGGCGAAACGGCAGGCCGAACCGCGCGGCGAGGGTGGCGGTCTCCAGTTGCCAGGACAGATTGGTGAAGCGCGCGCTCAGACCGTCGGTCGGCCCCGCCACGGCGAGGCAGGCGGCATCCACCCGGCCCGTGCCCGCGAGGAAATCCGCCAGCACCTCCTCGACCCCCTCGCGGCCGGCGTTCAGCACCCGCTCCACCTTCTCGATCACGACCCGGGCGCCCTCGCCGCGCGCCAGCGCAAGCCGGGTGTGGGTGCCGCCGACATCTCCGGCGAGGAGCCTCATCACGCCAGGGACTCGAACGCGTCGCGGCGCCGCACGACCACGCTGCCGGGGCCCACGCGTTCGGCCTCATGCAGCGCCTCATAGGCGGTGGCCAGGCATTTCTCATGGGACAGCTGATCCAGGTGGACCACGCCGACATGCACATCGGCGCGATATGTCTTTCCTTCCCAGGGCAACTGGAAACCGACGATGCTGTCGCGGATCTGCCTGGCGATGTTTTCGGCCATGTCATCCGGGCAGGCCTGGAGCAGGATGCCGAACTCGTCCTCGCCCAGACGCGCCAGAAAATCGGACTCCCGCACCCGGAGATTCATCAGGTGCGCGATCTCGCGCAGCAGTTCATCACTGCGGGCATGGCCCGCGGCCTCCCGTGTCTGCTTGATCTTGTCGAGGCCGATGAGCACCAGGGAAGTGGTCAGTTCCGAGACACGCCGGCCGGCCAGAGACTGTTTCAGGCGCTCCTCGAAGGCATAGCGGTTGGCCACGCCCGTCAGCGCATCGTGATCCGCGTGCCAGAGCAGCTTGCGCTGCAGTTCGCGCGCCTCGGTGACGTCATTCATGACCAACACCCCGCCGATGACGCGGCCATCCGAATCCCGGATGCAGGAGCACTTGCCCTCGACCTCGTATTCCATGCCCTGCGCCGACAACAGGCAGGCCGAGGGCGGCAGAATGAACGACATCCCCCGCAGGACCTCGTCCAGCAAGGTGGGCGTGAGATCGGCGCGGCTCTCCCGCTCATAGAGGCGCAAGCTGCCTTCCACCGGCTCGCCGGACCGCTCCTCGTCGAGGCCGAGCAGAGACGCCGCCGCCGGATTCATGTACCCGAGCCGGCGCTTGTGGTCGAAGCGGATGACGGCATCCGCCAGCGCGCGCAGGGTCACGACGGCACGCTCGCGTTCCCTGAACAGGTCCGACTCCATGCGCCGGCTCAGCCGGACCACGACGAACGCGACGGCGACGCCCACCAGCAACGCGGTGGCGACCCCGAGCAGCACCAGGTGACGCACCCGCTCGCTGGCGGCGGCCGCGGCTTCGGCGGCGGCGGCGTTCCGGCTCTGCTGAACCCCGACCAGCGCGCCCCACTGCTCCATCATTCTGGCCTGGCGTGGCTTGAGCTCGTGCCGAATCATGTCCCTGGCCTCGCCCGCGCGCTCATCCCGCAACAGATCGAAGGCCTGCTGGGCGATGCTTTCGACCTGTGGCAACTCCTTGCGTACCTCCTCCCACGCGGCGCGTTCCGTCGCATCGAGCGGCAGCGCGAGAAAACGGTCGCGCTGGGCGATGAATTCGCGCGCCAAGGTCGAGAAACGCATCCGCTGCTCATCGCGCTCGAAGGGATCGCTCAGGTTGCCGGCCAGCAGGATGGCCTGGTAGCGCGACGCGTGCAGGGCCTTCATCGACGCCGCCAGCTCGGATTTCAGATTGCGCTCGACGACGATGGCCGTCAGCTCCTGGCTGAGGCCGCGGATGTGCGAGGCGGCGATCGCCGCCACCCCCAGCAGCAGCAGGATCATGATGGCGAAGCCGGCGATGACCGGCACTTGCGCCGAACTCAGGGGGGAACACTCCTTGACGGGCGGGACGGACATGACGGTCGTGCTCAGCGTGGGCGCGCCAGGCCAGCACAGCGACGGTTCGAACCCGCTCCCCCCGGTGTCGGACGCAAGGCCACGGCGCACCGGCAACACCCATCAAACCGCATCATCCATTCCTCTCTCGTTGTTTGTCGCGGCATCCTGCCGCCACCGCGGGGCGGCGTCAATCCAGGATATCCAGCTCGAGCAGGGCGGCGTGCAGGGCCATGCCATCCTGACTCAGCACCGGAACGATCCGGTGTTCCCGGCCATACTCCCAGGGCCGGCCATGCATGTCGGCCTGCAAGGTCGCCGCGGACAAGGCCTCCAGAACCAGCGCGGGCGGCGACTCCAGCACCTCGACCACCACGCAGGTCTCGCCCTCGTGGCGCACCTTCAGACCGATCAGGGCGCGCAGGTGGGGCAGCGTGATCAGCGCGTCACTCACCCGCGCAACCCCTGGACCCAGCGTCCATAGAGGCGTTCCGCCACGGCGCGCAGGGCGGGCAGGTTGACCGCATTCAGCGCCCGCATCTCCAACGCGGTCTGCACGCCGGGGCTCGCGCCAGCCTCGGCGATTTCATCAGCGCCGATCTCGCACCAGGAATGAATCATGTCCTCGGTCATTTCCACATGGCACTGCAAGGCCAGATGCGGCCCAAGAGCGAAGGCCTGATGGGCGCAATGGGCGCTTTCCAGCAACCGCTCCGCCCCCGCCGGCAAGGCGAACGTCTCACCGTGCCAATGGAACGCCTCGAAACTCCCGATCTCGCCGAACCAGTCCCGCGCGGTCGCCGATCCGAGCACCCGCGCCGTGCCCCAACCGATTTCCTTGACCGGATTCGGTCCCACCGCCCCCCCCAGCGCCTTGGCGATCAACTGCCCCCCGAGACAATGGCCGAGCAGCGGGATCCCCGCCGCCGCCGCCGAGCGGATCAACGCCAGGACCGGCGCGATCCAGGGCAGATCGTCGTTCACGCTCATCGCCCCCCCCATGAACACGAGACCGGCGAAGGTCTCCGGACTGGCCGGCGGAGCGTCACCGGCGTCGATACGGATCAGTTGCCAGGGCAGGCCGTGGGCATCGCAGAAGGTGGCAAAAAACCCGGGGCCCTCCTGCGGGGCGTGACGAAAGATGGCGATAGGCTTCACTTCGAACATCCAGATGAAAAAAGTGTCGCGGCATTATGCCCCGAGGTGGCCCGGCGTGGGCCGCCGGCGAGGAACCCGGGCCGCGCGTTCGACAAGACATCACCGCGCCATCGACTATCATGGAGACGAAGCCGAGCGACAGCCCGCATGCATATGTGTTTGTTGACACAAAACCAACGACAACATAAATTTAAAAACGGTTTTAGAATCATTCCAACCACACCCCGCCCACCTGGCACGGGCAGATGCCGGGTACTTCTAGCAGGAGAGCGCCATGCAACTGAAAGGCTCAAAAACCGAGCAGAACCTGAAAGACGCCTTTGCCGGCGAATCCCAGGCCAATCGTCGCTATCTCTATTTCGCGGCCAAGGCCGATGTGGAAGGCTACAACGATGTCGCGGCCCTGTTCCGCTCCACCGCCGAGGGTGAGACCGGGCATGCTCACGGCCATCTGGAATATCTGGAAGTCTGCGGCGACCCAGCCACCGGCCTGCCGTTCGGCCCCACCGCCGACAACCTGAAGACCGCTGTCCACGGTGAAACCCATGAGTACACCGACATGTACCCGGGCATGGCCAAGACGGCGCGCGATGAAGGATTCGACGAAATCGCCGACTGGTTCGAAACCCTGGCCAAGGCGGAGCGCTCCCACGCCAACCGTTATCAGAAGGCGCTGAACGAACTGGACGCCTGAGCCCCCGGGCTCACGCACCCGGCTCGCGCCGGGTTCAAGCGAAAGCCGCGCGCCGCGCGGTTTTCGCTTGAATTTCTTCACATGCACAGAAGGACCAGCCATGGCCACCCCGACCCGTGAAGGCAATCTCGAAGCGCCCACCCGCCACCCGCTCGACTGGCGCAACCCCGATTTCACCAGCGAGGACTCCCTCTACAAGGAGATGGAGCGGGTGTTCGACATCTGCCACGGCTGCCGCCGCTGCGTCAGCCTGTGCCAGTCCTTCCCCACCCTGTTCGATCTGGTCGACGAATCCGAATCGATGGAGGTGGACGGCGTCGCCAGGGCCGACTACTGGAAGGTGGTCGACCACTGCTACCTGTGCGACCTCTGCTACATGACCAAGTGTCCCTATGTGCCGCCGCACGAGTGGAATCTGGACTTCCCGCACCTGATGCTGCGCGCCAAGGTGGTGAAGTTCAAAAAAGGTGACATAAAACTGCGCGACCGCGTCCTCACCAGCACCGACGCCGTCGGTTCACTGGCTGGCATCCCGGTGGTGGCACCGCTGATCAACGCGGTGAACAGGCTGGCGCCGGCACGCCGCGCCATGGAAGCCGTCGCGGAAATCCACGCCGAGGCCTGGCTGCCCACCTTCCACGGCAAATCGCTGCGCTCACGCCTGCGCCGTCTGCCCGATGCCACCCCCGGCGAAGCCGCCGGCCGCACGAAAGGCAAGGTCGCCCTGTTCGCCACCTGCTACATGAACCGCAATGAACCCGGCATCGGCGAGGATTTCGCGGCGGTGTACGCACACAACGGCATCCCGGTCACCCTGGCGGAGAAGGAACGCTGCTGCGGCATGCCCAAGCTGGAACTGGGCGACCTCGACGCCGTCATCGCCGCCAAGGAAGTCAACATCCCGCAACTGGCGAAACTGGTCGATGCCGGCTGGGACCTCACCGCCCTCATTCCCTCCTGCGTGCTGATGTTCAAGCAGGAACTGCCGCTGATGTTCCCGGACGACCCCGACGTCCAGAAGGTGAAGGCCGCGTTCTTCGACCCCTTCGAATACCTGATGCTGCGGCACAAGGAAGGCCGGCTCAAAACCGATTTCAAACAAGGGCTTGGCAAGGTCGCCTACCACGCCGCCTGCCACCAGCGGGTGCAGAACATCGGACCGAAGACCCGCGAAGCCCTCGCCCTGATACCGGATACCGAGATCGAGATCATCGAACGCTGCTCCGGCCACGACGGCACCTACGCGGTGAAGAAGGAGATGCACGCCTACGCGATGAAGATCGTCAAACCCGTGGTCGGCCGCGTGATCCAGGCCAAGGCGGACCATTACGGCAGCGACTGCGCGATGGCCGGCCACCACATCGAGAACGCCATGAAGGACGGGCGCGCGCCGGAGCATCCGATCACCCTGCTGCGCCGCGCCTACGGCATTTGAACCCGGAGAGCCCATGCCCAAACTGACCCGAGAAGACCTCTTCAGCCTGGAGAAATACGCCGAAGTCCGCCCAGCCTTCCGCGCCAAAATCATCGCCCACAAAAAGCACCGGCGCCTGCCGCTGGGAGAGCATGCCGCCCTCTATTTCGAGGATGCGCTGACCATGCAGTATCAGATTCAGGAGATGCTGCGCATCGAGCGCATCTTCGAGGCCAAGGGCATCCAGGAGGAACTCGACGTCTACAACCCACTGGTTCCCGACGGCAACAACTGGAAGGCCACCTTCATGGTCGAATATCCGGATGAGGATCAGCGGCGCGCGGCGCTGGCGAAACTGGTCGGCGTCGAGCACGCCCTCTGGATGCGGGTCGCGGGTTTCGACAAGGTCCGTCCGATCAGCAACGAGGACCTCGATCGCTCCACCGACGACAAGACCGCCTCGGTCCACTTCATGCGTTTCGAACTGACGCCGGACATGGTCGCCGCGGCAAAAGGCGGCGCCGCCCTCGCCGCCGGTATCGACCATCTCAACCTGAACGTCAGCCTCGACCCGCTGCCGGAGCCACTACGCGTGTCGCTGGTCGCCGATCTGGCGTGAACGCCGGGCCGCGCTATCATGCGGCCCTCGTTCCGGAGTTCGCCATGCGCCACAGCCTCACCCTCCTTTTCTCGCTCCTTGCCCTCACCGTCCACGCCGCCGACAACCCGCTGATCGGGGGCGAAAACGCCAACTGGAGCCACTTCGAATACGCCTTCGACGACACCGCCAAGTGGAATGAACTGCAACACCAGTTGCCGCCCTACCCAAAGCCGGAAAACTTCATCCCCATCCCCCTCGGCGGCCGCTCCAGCAATGAATTCTTTGTCGACTACGCCTCGGTCAGCGCCGGCGCCGATGGCGTGGTGCGCTACACCATGGTGATCCGAAGCCCTGCCGGCGCCGAAACGGTGAGCTTCGAAGGCATGCGCTGCGAAACCGGTGAGCGCAAGCTCTACGCCTTCGGACGCAAGCACGCGGAGGGTGGCGAGTGGTCGCGCAACCGTTACGCCAGATGGGAGCCGATCCCGGGCCGCAGCCTCAACGACTTCCGCCGTGAACTGTTCTATCACTACTTCTGCACCGTCGATGGCGCCGCCAACCTCCCGAAAATCCAGCACCTGCTGAAATCCGGCGGCTTCTACGGCCAGGACTGACCCCTACCCCCTCGGAGGGATGGCCGCCGCCGCCCCCCTCCTCTACACTGCGCCCCGCTTCTGGTGCTCGTGGCGACGCGAGTGAAACGGGAAACAGGTGAGAAACCTGTGCTGCCCCCGCAACGGTAAGCGCTGAACGGTCGTTCACCATGCCACTGTCCCCAGGACGGGAAGGCGAACGATCCGGGTCGAGAGACCCTAAGCGCCAGCCCGGAGACCGGCCCGAAGCAAGGTACGCGGGCCGCGGAGGGCGGCGCTTCCCCCCTCTCCCACCGGGAGAGGGCCGGGATGAGGGAACACCGTTTCCCCATCCCGACCAGCCTTTTTCGGCCCGCGTTTTTTGCTTTTTCCGGCGGGGACGCCGGGAACGAAAAAGGAAGTTTCTCCATGCAACGCCCCACTCTGGCCGCGCTCATCGCGAGCCTGTCCACCCTGCCCGCCCAGGCGGAAGACATCCCCTCCCTCGACGCGATCATCGTCACCGCCACACGCATCCCGACCGCGGATGTCCTCGCGCCTTACGCCTCCGAGGTTCACACCCGGCGCGCGATCGAAGCCTCCGGCGCCGCCACCCTCTATGAGTACCTGGCGCAGCACACTTCGGTGAACGTCATGCCCAGTTCCGGCAATCGATTCACCCCCAAGCTCGACATGCGCGGCTATGGCATCGGCGACGGTTACCAGAACATCGTGGTCAGCCTCGAC
Organism: uncultured Thiobacillus sp.; assembly: GCA_964581195.1. Taxonomy (GTDB): domain Bacteria; phylum Pseudomonadota; class Gammaproteobacteria; order Burkholderiales; family Thiobacillaceae; genus PFJX01. Next base: position 7,599 of record CAZONS010000085.1, read on the forward strand.
GGCCGCCGCCTCAACAACATCGACATGTCGCCGCAACTGCTCGGCGCGATTCCGCTGGCCGACATCGAGCGCATCGAAATCACCAAGGGCAGCGGCTCGGTGCTGTTCGGTGATGGCGCCACCGCCGGCTCCATCCAGATTCACACCCGCGCCCGCGAAGGCGTCTCGATCCAGGCTTCGGCGGGCAATCACGGCGCGCGCTCGACCGCCTTCGCCGCCGGTCTCAGAAAAGAGCGGGTGAGCCTTTCCGCCAGCGCCGACTACGCCCATCTCGATGGCTACAGCAACCCGGACCCGAGCGGACACCGCGATGCCTCCAGCAACCGGACCTGGCGCGGCGGCCTGGAACTGCGCCCGCTGGCCGGGCTGAAACTCGGTCTCGACGGCGGCAGCAGCCGCATCGACACCCGTTATGTGTCGCCGCTCACGCTGGCGCAATTCAACGCCGACCCGGCGCAAGCGGGCAGCAACCCCTGGGCCGTGCCCGCCGACGCCTATAACCACCAGAAACTGGAATCGGACTCCTGGCGGTTCGCGGCGACCCTGGATCTCAGCCCGGCCTGGCAACTCCAGGCCAGCCATGACCGCGAGGACAAGCTCTCCGACTACGGCCCCGGCTGGCGCCCGAATTACGAGTACGACAGCGACGACCTGTCCCTGCGCTACCAGGGCGAGGCCTTGACGCTGAATGGCGGTGTCCAAACCTTCGACGGCCGCCGCATCGGCGCCTCCGACCAAACCGGCAAGAAGAACAACGGCTTCTACCTCCAGGGTCAGTACCACCTCGCCGCCACCACGCTCTCCGCCGGCGCGCGGCGCGAGAACGTCGAATACACCTACACGCCGACACCGGGCGCAGCGAGCCAGGCGGATCACACCCTCGACGCCTGGGATATCGGCGTGAACCAGCGGCTGGATGAGCGGCTCTCCCTGTTCGCCAACTACAACCGCGCCTATCAGGCGCCGGACATCGACCGCTTCTTCACCTGGGGCGGCGGCTTCAATGCCTTCATCACCCCAGCCAGGAGCCGCACGTTCAACCTTGGCCTCAACCACGTGTCGCCGGCCAACCGTCTGAAGCTCACGGTCTTCCACGCGAAGCTGGACCACGAGATCTACTACTACAGCACCGGCCCCTGGAGCGGCTACAACACCAACCTCGACCGGACCCACAAGTACGGACTGGAACTGCAGGACAGCTGGCGCGCCACGGACAGCCTGGGTATCAGTCTCAACTACGCCTATACCCGCGCGGTCATCGATCACGAAGACGATGGCGCTGGCGCCTTCGACGGCAAGGACCTGCCCGGCGTGCCTCGCCACAGCGCCACCCTGGGGCTGGCCTGGCGGCTGAACGCGGCATCCAGCGTCAACCTCAGCCACACCTGGCGCGGCAGCGCCTGGGCGGCGGATGATTTCGCCAACGCCCTGAGCCAGCGGCAGGCGGTCTACCAGTCCACCGATGTCGCCTACCGTTACCGTCATGGCCTGCTGGAATGGTTCGCCGCCGTGGAAAACCTGTTCGCGCACAAGAACGGCATGTGGATCACCGACGACGCCATCTACCCGGTCAACTTCACCCGCAACTGGCGGCTGGGGATGAAGGCGACATTCTGAAACCCGTAGGTCGGGTTAGCGGCTTCATCGCGTAACCCGACAATCCGCCGCCAACTGTCGGGTTACGGCTGCGCCTAACCCGACCTACCGATCAAGGAGACCTCATGACCGACCAAGCCACCCGCCACGCCGCCCGCATGGCGAAAAAGAAGGCCGTGATCGACGCCGCCATTGCCCGCGCCGACCAGGAGAAGGGCGTGCTGCTGGTCCTCACCGGCAACGGCAAGGGCAAGTCCTCCTCCGCCTTCGGCATGGTCGCGCGCGCCCTCGGCCACGGCATGAAGGTGGGGGTGGCGCAGTTCATCAAGAGCCGCACCGACACGGGTGAAGAAGCCTTTTTCAGCAAACAGCCGGGGGTCGAATGGCATGTCCTGGGCGAAGGCTTCACCTGGGACACGCAGAACCTGGAACGTGACATCGCCACCGCGAAACAGGGCTGGGAGGTGGCAAAAAAAATGCTCGCCGACCCCGGCATCCAGCTCGTGGTGCTGGACGAACTCACCTATCTGCTCAGCTACGGCTGGCTGGACACGGCGGAAGTCCTCGCCGACCTCGCCGCCCGCCCGCCGATGCAGCACGTCGTCATCACCGGCCGCGCCGCGCCGCAAACCCTGTGCGACGCCGCCGACACGGTGAGCGAGATCGCCGACGTGAAACACGCCTGGCGCGCCGGGGTGAAGGCGCAGGCGGGGGTGGATTTGTGAGCGCTGTAGCGCCGGCTTCCAGCCGGCTTTCTGATCAGGCCCACGAAGCAGGCGGGACGCCTGCGCTACAGCGTTCATGAACCGACGCCGCGCCCTCCTCGTCCTCGCCCTGCTCGCCCTCGCGGCGTTGGCCAGCCTGCTGCTGGCGCTGGCGGCGGGCAGCATCGCGCTGACGCCGGGCGAGGTGTGGGCGGCGCTGCTCGGAGAAGGCAACGGCGGTAATAACGACATGGCGGTGGCCGTGGTACGCGAGCTGCGCCTGCCGCGCGCGCTGGCGGTGTTCGCCTGCGGCGGCCTGCTCGCCCTGGCCGGCGCGCTCATGCAGGTTCTGCTGCGCAACCCCCTGGCCGACCCCTACGTACTGGGCATCTCCGGCGGCGCCGCCGTAGGCGCGCTGGGCGCCATGCTGTTGGGGGTGAGCGCCGGCTTCGGCCTCGAAGCCGCCGCCTTCGCCGGCGCCCTGGCCGCCACCGGCCTGGTCTTCGGCCTCGCCCACGGCGACGGCTCCTGGACCCAGACCCGGCTGCTGTTGACCGGCGTCATCGTCGCCGCCGGCTGTGGCGCCGCCGTCGCCCTCATGCTGACCCTGGCGCCGGAACAACAACTGCGCGGCATGCTGTTCTGGCTGATGGGTGACGCCTCACAGGCCGGCGACCCGCTCCCCACCCTGCTGATCCTGGCGGCGGGGCTCGGCGCAGCCCTGTTCTTCGCCCGCGACCTCAACCTGCTCACCCGCGGCCCCCTGCTCGCCGCCAGCCTGGGCGCCAACGTCGCGCGCCTGCGCCTGCTCCTCTACTTCCTCGCCTCCGGGCTCACCGCCACCGCCGTCACCAGCGTCGGCAGCGTCGGCTTCGTCGGCCTGGTGGTGCCGCACCTGATCCGCCTCGCCCTCGGCAACGACCAGCGCCTGCTGCTGCCCGCCGCCACCCTCGCCGGCGGCGCCCTGCTCACCCTGGCCGATACCCTCGCGCGCAGCATCATCGCCCCGCAGCAACTGCCGGTCGGCGTATTGACCGCGCTGCTCGGCGTGCCGGTGTTCCTGTTCCTGCTGGCAAGAACGCCGAGGCAGGCATGAGCGCGAATGTAGCGCCCCTGCTCGCGGTCCTCGACCTGTCCGTCTCCATCGGCGGCAAGACGGTCGTAACCGGCCTGAATCTCGCCCTCCACCCCGGCGAGCGCCTCGTCCTCCTCGGCCGCAACGGCGTCGGCAAGACCACCCTGCTGCACACCCTCGCCGGCCTGCGCGCGCCCGACTCGGGCGACATTCTGCTCGCCGGACAAACCTACCAAGCCCACGGCCCGCGCGGCGCGGCGCGGCTGCGCGGCCTGTTGCCGCAACATCAGGGCGACGCCTTTACCGCCAGCGTGCTGGAAACCGTGCTGATCGGCCGCCATCCGCATTGCTCGCGCTGGGACTGGGAGAGCGCGGCCGACGAAGCCCAGGCGCGCGAGGCGCTGGCGGCGGTGGGACTGGCGGGCCTCGCCGCGCGCTCGATCCACACCCTCTCCGGCGGCGAGCGCCAGCGTGTCGCCCTGGCCACCCTGCTGGCGCAGCAACCCGCCCTCTACCTGCTCGACGAACCGCTCGCCCATCTCGACCTCAATCACCAGATCGCCGTGCTGGAAGGGATGAGCCGCCGCGTCCGCGACGAACAGGCCACCCTGGTCATGGTGCTGCACGACATCAACCTCGCCGCCCGCTTCTGCGACCGGGCGCTTTTGCTCCACGGTGATGGCGAATACGAGCTGGGCGCCAGCCATACGCTGCTCGACGCCCCCCGCCTCACCCGCCTCTACGGCCACCCCTTGCGGGTGATTGAAGCGGACGGGCGGCGCTGGTTCGTGCCGGAGTGAATGGCCGCGATGCAGGCGCACCTACAATCCGCATATTGATGCTTGAGGGTCCATCACCATGAGAACGACCATCCAACTGGACGACCACCTGCATGAAATGGCGCGTCGTTACGCGCTGGCCAACGGCAAGACCCTGACCGCGTTGCTGGAGGAATTGCTGCGCGAAAAGCTCGTGGCCCAACCCAGACGCCCACCCGCTACCCGCGTCACCCTGAAGACGGTCAATGGGCGCGGCATGCGACGTGGCGCCGATCTGGACGACAACGCCGCGCTGCTGGACTTGATGGACGCCGACTGATTTCTTGCCGGTCGCGCACCGCGTAGTAGTGAATGGCGTCGCCGGCTTCGAGGGTGAGGTTGCCGCCGGCGTTGAAGCGGGTGGCGT
>CAZONS010000086.1:0-12024 GCA_964581195.1 uncultured Thiobacillus sp.
CTCCAGCGCGGTGACGAAGGCGGGTGGCAGGTGCGCCATGTCGCCGCCCTGCTCCCGGTAGACCCGATAGGCGTGGTGTTCTACCTGGTATTCCTTGTGGCCGCCGTGCGACATGCGCTTCTTGCGGGTGTAGTACCAGGAGAAGGGCGGTTCGATGCCGTTGCTGGCGTTGTCGGCAAAGGCCAGGGAAATGGTGCCGGTGGGAGCGATGGAGAGCAGGTGGGAATTGCGGATGCCGTGGCTGCGGATGTCCGCTTTCAACTCCGCCGGCAGGCGCGATGCGAAGCGGCCTCCAGACAGGTACAGGTCGGCGTTGAACAAGGGGAAGGCGCCCCGCTCCTTGGCCAATTCCATGGAGGCCCGGTAAGCCTCGTCGCGCATGTACTGGGCCATCTTGCCGGCGAACTGGCGGGCGGACGGGCTGTTGTAGGCCAGGCCCAGCATGACCAGGGTGTCGCCCAGGCCGGTGAAGCCCAGGCCGATGCGTCGCTTGGACTGGGCCTCGTCGTTCTGCTTGTCCAGGGGCCAGGCGGTCAGATCCAGCACGTTGTCCAGCATGCGCACGGCGGTGGCCACGGTCTTGCCAAGGGTGGGGAAGTCGAAGTCGGCTTCGTCCAGGAAGGCGGATTTCACGAACCGGGTCAGGTTGATGGAGCCCAGGCAGCAGCAGCCGTAGGGCGGCAAGGGCTGCTCGCCGCACGGGTTGGTCGCCTCGATGGTCTCGCAGTAGCCGAGGTTGTTGTCACGATTGATCCGGTCGATGAACAGCACGCCCGGCTCGGCGTGATCGTAGGTGGAATGCATGACCTGGGCCCAGAGGTCACGGGCCTTGATCTTGCGGTAGACCCACAGGCCGTCGGCGCGCTGGTAGGCGCCGGCGGCCATCTGTTCGTCGCCAGGCGTGGCCTTGTGCGTGAGTTCGATATCGCCGTCATCCTGGACGGCCTGCATGAAGTCGTCGGTGACGCCCAGGGAGATGTTGAAGTTGCGCAGGTCGCCCTGGTCCTTGGCGTGGATGAAGTCCTCGATGTCCGGGTGGTCGCAGCGCAGCACGCCCATCTGGGCGCCGCGCCGGCTGCCGGCGGACTCCACCGTCTCGCAGGAGCGGTCGAACACCCGCATGTAGGAGACCGGGCCACTGGCGCGCGACTGGGTGCCCTTCACCAGCGCGCCCTTGGGGCGGATGGTGGAGAAGTCATAGCCGACGCCACCGCCGCGGCGCATGGTCTCGGCGGCTTCCTCCAGTGCGACATAGATGCCGGGCCGTCCGTCCGATTCGCCGGAGATCGCGTCGCCCACCGGCTGCACGAAACAGTTGATCAGGGTCGCCTGCAGGCCGGTGCCGGCCGCCGAGTTGATCCGTCCGGCCGGGATGAAGCCGGCCTCCATGGCCTGGAAGAACAGTTTTTCCCAATGCGCCCGCTGCGCCTTCTTTTCCACCGAGGCGAGCGCCCTGGCCACCCGCATGCGCACGTCCACGACATTCTGCTCGTCGCCCTTGGCGTACTTTTCCAGCAACACTTCGCTGGATATGGCTTGATCGCTCAACTCGGGGAACAGGGCTTCCTGCATGGTGGCTCCTCACGCTAGATATGTGGTCGAGATCGCTTTTTAGACACTATGGGCAGTGTATTCAAGGGGTTTTTTCATGACCAAAATCAAGCTTTCCACCTACCACCCACGGCAAGCCGCCATGGCGGCGGGCAGTGGGCCGCGCCGTTCCGACAGGAGCGCGCGGCCATCGCCTTGACACCCCTTCTCGCCGCGCCGTAGATTGCACCGGTGCCGTCCCGACCGAGATCATGTCCCGCCGCCTGATCATTCTCTTTCTCCTGTTCTGGCTGCCCCTGCAGGGCTGGGGCGGGAGCGTCATGCCCTACTCCCCGCACGGCGGAATCATGTGGATGCCGGCGGAGTCGGAGGCCATGCCCGGCTGCCCGGAACATCGGCACGAGCAGACGGGCGCCGCGCGCCACGACTGTGAGGGCTGCGGCCTCTGCCATCTCGCCAGCGCGCCGGCGGCCACCGTCATCGCGCGCCTGTTCGATCCGATCCCGGGCGGCGTTCCGCTCCCGAGCATCACCCTCCCCGCGCCGGAGTCCGTTCCGGCCTCGCTCCAGCGGCCTCCCATAGCCTGACCTCACCGCGACCCCGCCCTGGCGGGGTGGCATGCCATGGCATGCCCAGTCCGGCGCGAATCGCTCGCGCCCCTTGGCGGCGTGATCGGCCTCTCCGGCCGGCGCCGCCCGGATCGACCGGAGAGTTCCATGTTCACTCGTACATTCGTCGGCCTGCTGGCGGGCATCGCGACACACGCGGCGCTCGCGGAGATTCCGCTCGCGCTCGATGACCGGCTCGCCGCCGGTGGCCTCGGCCAGGATCAGGCCGCCGCCCTGGCCCTGGCCGCCCAGCCGCAGTTCACGGCGCGCGAGGACGCCATGCGGGCCTTGCGCGAGAACGCCGTCGCGGCGGGGGAGTTGCCCGACCCGAAACTCCCCTTCGGCCTGCAGGCGCTGCCGCTGGATACCTTCGATTTCGCCCAGGAGGCGATGACCCAGGCGGTGATCGGCGTCAGCCAGGCGATTCCCGGCGGCGCCAAGCGCGCGCTCAACCGGGAACGCGTGGGGCGCGAGGCCGAGCAGGTGGCCGCCGACCTCGCCGCGACGCGCCGCCGGGTCGAGCGCGACGTCCGCCTGGTCTGGCTCGATCTCTGGTTGCCCACCCAATCGCTGGGCTGGTTGCGGCGGCTGGGTGACGAATACCAGCAGCAGATCGAGTGGGGCGAGGTGGCCTGGAAGGCCGGCAAGCTGTCGCGCGACGACATCCTGCAATGGCGGGCGATGCGCGAGGGCGCGCGCGACCGCGAAAGCGAGTTGCGGGTGATGCGCGAACGCGCCCGCGCGCAACTCCGGCGTTGGCTGGGCGAGGCCGGGGAGGCCGAGCCGACGCCGAACCTCCCCTCCCCCCCAGGCGGAGGGGCCGGGGGGGAGGGGGCTGGCCTTGAGGCCCGGCTCGACCGCCACCCCGAACTGCTACGGCTGCAAAGGGCGCTGCACGTGGCGCGCGCCGACGTCGATCTGGCGAAGGAAGCGGGCAAGCCGGACTGGAATGTGAACCTGGCCTACGGCGCGCGCGGCGGCGGCCGCCCGGATCTGCTGAGCCTGGTGGTCGGCGTCGACCTGCCGATCTTCCAGGCCAACCGCCAGGATCGCCGCCTCGCCGCGCGCCTGGCGCGGGTAAACCAGGCGGAAGCGCAACTGGAGGAGCAACGCCGGCAGTTGCTGGCGGCCCTGCGTACCGCCCAGGCCGAGCGCGAACTGGCCGAGGAGCGCATCCAGCGCTTCGAGCGCGACATCCTGCCCTTGCAGGAATCGCGCGAGGCGGCCGCCCTGGCCGACTACCGTTCCGGCAAGGGCGCCTGGAGCCGGGTGCTGGACGCGCGCCGCGCCCAGATCGAAACCCGCTTGCAGTGGCTCGGCCAACGGGCCGCCCAAGCTCGCGCCGACGTGCAACTGCGCTACCTGATCGGCGACTAGGAGAGCCACATGAACAGCAAACTGAAAACCCTGGGCATCCTGCTGATCGGCGCCGGTATCGGCGCGGCGGCGGCCTGGCAGGCCACGCAGCGGCAACCCGAGCCGGTGCAATCCAGCGCCCCCGCCGCGACCGAGCGCAAGGTGCTCTACTGGTTCGACCCGATGGTGCCGGACCAGCATTTCGACAAGCCGGGCAAGTCGCCCTTCATGGACATGGACCTGGTGCCCAAATACGCCGACGCGGGGGAAGCCGATCCGGGCGTGGTGAAGATCGACCCGCGCGTGGTGCAGAACCTGGGCGTGCGCACCGCCCAGGCGGAGGACGGGCGGCTGTGGCGGCGCATCGATACCGTCGGTTATGTGGAAGCGGACGAGAACCGCGTCGAGGTGGTGCAATCGCGCGCCGCCGGTTATGTCGAGAAGCTGCATGTGCGCGCCGAGAACGACCCGGTGCGGCGCGGCCAGTTGCTGGCCGAGGTTTACAGCCCGGACCTGCTGGCGGCGCAGGAGGAATTCCAGCTCGCCCTGAAGCGCGACGACCCGGCCTGGCGCGCCGCCGCGCGCGAGCGCATGAGCCTGCTGGGAGTGCCGGAGACGCGTATCGCCGCGTTGGAAAAAGGCGGCAAGCCGGACAAGCGGGTGGCCTATTACGCGCCGATCGCGGGCATCGCCGCGCAGATCGGGGTGCGGGAGGGTTCGGCGGTGTCGCCGGGCATGCCCCTGTTCCGCCTCGTCGACCTCGCCTCGATCTGGGTGCGGGCGCAGGTGCCGCAGGAACAGGCGGCCTGGATCGCCTCCGGCAAGTGGGTGGACCTCAGCTTCCCGGCCCTGCCCGGCATAAAGGTGGAGGGCAAGGTGGATTACCTCTACCCCAACCTGGACGCGAAGACCCGTACCCTCGATGTCCGCGTCAAGCTCGCCAACCCCGGCCTGCGCTTCCGCCCCGGCATGTACGCCAACGTCACCCTCTACGGCGGCGCCTCCGGCCAGTCGGTGCTGGTGCCGACGGAAAGCGTCATCGCCACCGGCAAGCGTTCCCTCGTCATCCTCGCCGAGGGCGAGGGGCGCTTCCGCCCGGTGTTGGTGAAGACCGGCATCGAGAACGACGGCAAGACCGAGATCCTCTCGGGGGTGAAGGCGGGCGACGCGGTGGTGGTCTCCGGCCAGTTCCTGATCGAGTCGGAAGCCAACCTCAAGGGCGTGCTGGCGAGGCTCTCCGGGCCCGGCCAGACCTGGACCGCGCGCGGCGAGGTCACCGCCGTGGATGCCGCCGCCGGCGACCTGGAAATGCGGCACGAACCGATCCCGGCGATCGAATGGCCGGCCATGACCATGCCCTTCGACGTCGCCGACAAGGCGCTGCTGAACGGCCTCAAGGTCGGCCAGAAGGTGGACTTCGACCTGGCGAAGCGGGACGGGGACTTCGTGGTGGTGGCGATTCGGCCGCGCGAGGTGAAGCCATGAGCACTTTGTGTAGCGCCGGCTTTATGTCCCGCAGGGACGGTATCCTTCAGGGCCAGCCGGTTGTTTTAAAAGACGCCGGCAAGGATCCCGGCGCTACAGGGGGTGGCCAATGATCGCGAACCTCATCCGCTGGTCCATCGGCAACCGCTTCCTGGTGCTTCTGGCCACCCTGGTGGCGACGGTGGCGGGGGTGGTGTCGGTGCTGAAGACGCCACTCGACGCCATTCCCGACCTCTCCGACGTCCAGGTCATCGTCCGCACCCCGTTCCCCGGCCAGGCGCCGCGCGTGGTCGAGGACCAGGTGACCTATCCGCTCGCCACCACCATGCTCTCGGTGCCCGGCGCAAAAGCGGTGCGCGGCTATTCCATGTTCGGCGATTCCTACGTCTACGTGATCTTCGAGGACGGCACCGACCTCTACTGGGCGCGTTCGCGGGTGCTGGAATACCTCTCCAGCCTCGCGTCCAAACTGCCGAAAGGGGTGACGCCCAGCATCGGCCCGGATGCCACCGGCGTCGGCTGGGTCTACGAATACGCCCTGGTCGACCGCGGCGGCCGCAACGACCTGTCCAAACTGCGCGGCTTGCAGGACTGGTTCCTCAAGTACGAGCTGCAGGCCCTGCCCAATGTCTCGGAAGTGGCGACCATCGGCGGCATGGTCAAGCAGTACCAGGTCGTGGTCGACCCGGAAAAGCTGCGCGCCTACCGCCTGCCCCTGGCCAGGGTGGTGGACGCGGTGAAGAAGGCCAACCAGGAAAGCGGCGGCTCGATCCTGGAAATGGCGGAGGCGGAATACATGGTCCGCGCCACCGGCTACCTGAAGAACCTGGACGACTTCGCCGCCATCGCCGTAGGCCTCGGCGACAACGGCGTGCCGGTGCTGTTGAAGGACGTCGCGCGCATCCAGCTCGGGCCGCAACTGCGCCGGGGCATGGCCGACCTCGACGGCGAGGGCGAGGTGGTCGGCGGCGTCATCGTGATGCGCTCCGGCGCCAACGCCCGCGACACCATCATCGGCGTCAAGCAGCGCCTGGCGGAACTCGCCAAGGGCCTGCCGGCGGGGGTGGAGATCGTGACGGTGTACGACCGCTCGCAACTCATCGAGCGCGCGGTGGAAACCCTCTCGCACAAGCTGCTGGAGGAATTCATCGTCGTCGCCCTGGTCTGCCTGGCCTTCCTGTTCCACTTGCGCTCCGCCCTGGTCGCCATCGTCTCGCTGCCGCTGGGCATCCTGATCGCCTTCATCGTCATGCGCGAGCAGGGCATCGCCGCCAACATCATGTCCCTGGGCGGCATCGCCATCGCCATCGGCGCCATGGTCGACGCCGCCATCGTCATGATCGAAAACGCGCACAAGCACCTGGAAGCCTGGCGCCACGCACATCCCGGAGACAACCCCGATGCCGCCGGCTATTTCCGCCTCGCCGGCGACGCCGCCGCCGAAGTGGGGCCGGCGCTGTTCTTCAGCCTCTTGATCATCACCGTCAGCTTCCTGCCGGTGTTCACCCTGGAAGCGCAGGAAGGCCGTTTGTTCGCGCCGCTGGCCTTCACCAAGACCTACGCCATGGCCGCCGCCGCCGGCCTGTCGGTGACCCTGATCCCGGTGCTGATGGGCTACTTTCTGCGCGGGCGCATCCCGGACGAACACCGCAACCCGCTCAACCGCTTCCTCACCACCGGCTATCGGCCTCTGATCGGCGTCACCCTGCGCCACCCGAAAAGCCTGCTGCTGCTGTCGGCGGCCCTGCTGGCGCTGACCTGGGTGCCGATCAACCGGGTCGGCGGCGAGTTCATCCCGCCACTCAACGAGGGCGACCTGCTCTACATGCCGACCACCCTGCCAGGCCTGTCGCCAGGCAAGGCGCAGGAGATCCTGCAACTCTCCGACCGCATGATGAAGACCGTGCCGGAGGTGAAGACGGTGTTCGGCAAGATCGGCCGCGCCGACAGCGCCACCGACCCGGCGCCGCTGACCATGCTGGAAACCACCATCCAGCTGAAGCCGGAATCGGAATGGCGAAAAGGCATGACCCTGGACGATGTCATCCGCGAGCTGGACCAGGCGGTGCGGATTCCCAGCGTCGCCAACCTCTGGACCATGCCGATCCGCACCCGCATCGACATGCTCGCCACCGGCATCAAGAGCCCGGTCGGGGTCAAGATCGCCGGCCCCGACCTGGCCGAACTGGAACGCATCGGCGGCGAGATCGAGGCGGTATTGAAGACCGTGCCCGGCACCGCCTCCGCCTATACCGAGCGGGTCGCCTCCGGGCGCTATCTCAACATCGAGATCGACCGGCTCGCGGCGGCGCGCTACGGGCTCTCCATCGCCGAAATCCAGGAAACCGTGGGCGTCGGCATCGGCGGCATGGTGATCGCGGAAACCGTCGAGGGCCTGGAACGCTACCCGATCCAGGTGCGCTTCCCACGCGAGGACCGCGACAGCATTTCCGGCCTCGCCAGCCTGCCCCTGATTACTCCGAGCGGCGCCACCGTCACCCTCGGCGCCCTGGCGAAGATCGTGGTAGCCGACGGCCCGGCCATGATCCGCAGCGAAAACGCCCGCCCCAACGGCTGGATCTACGTCGACATCAAAGGCCGCGACCTCGGCTCCTACGTGAGGGAAGCGCGCGAGAAGGTGAACCGGGAGGTCAAGCTGCCCACCGGCTATTCCGTCGGCTGGTCCGGCCAATACGAATTCATGGAACGCGCCACCGCGCGGTTGAAGCTGGTGGTGCCGCTCACCCTGATGATCATCTTCGTGCTGCTCTACCTCACCTTCCGCACCCTCTGGCAACCGCTGCTGATCATGGCCACCCTGCCCTTCGCCCTGGTCGGCGGCTACTGGCTGCTCTACCTGCTCGACTTCAACCTCTCGGTCGCGGTCGGCGTCGGCTTCATCGCCCTGGCCGGCGTCGCCGCCGAATTCGGCGTCATCATGCTGATCTACCTCGACCAGGCGGTGAAACAACGGGAAAGCGAAGGCCGCCTCAACACCCGCGCCGACCTCATCGAAGCCATCACCGCCGGCGCCGTCCTCCGCGTGCGGCCCAAGGCCATGACCGTCGCCGTCATCCTCGCCGGCCTGCTGCCCATCATGCTCGGCACCGGCACCGGCTCGGAAGTGATGCAACGCATCGCCGCCCCCATGGTCGGCGGCATGGTCACCGCCCCGCTGCTGTCCATGTTCCTGATACCGGCGGTGTATCTGTTGTGGCGAGGGCGGAAGCTGTAACACCCGGCAACGCGGACGGATAGCAAGGTAGGGCGGAAAAGCGGCCTTATCGCGCCTTCCGCCGATGCTTGGCATTCGGCGGATAACGCCGGCAAAAAGACGCCGGCTCATCCGCCCTACGCGTGCTGTAACACCCGGCAACGCCTGGCCGGGGGGCCGGCCAGCCGCGCAAACGGATAGACCCCACTGGCCGAAAGTTGAATTGACGCCCCCTCCAGCCTTTGCCATAGTCCACCGCAAATCGGGCCTGAAAAACAACAGAACGGCCCACCACACGCGGGGAGAGTTACAGCCATGATTGTCAGGACCACGTTCAACGAACCACAGAGGAAATCCGCAACTCCATGCCGCTGCCCGAAGTAAAGGCGCATCCCGCTGAGCTGCAAGTTCCAGTTCCAGTTGATGTTACGCGCATGTCCCCGGTGAAAGAGCAACCGGCTCGTCGTGCGCGAAATAATAGGGGACAGACCACATTTTTCAATCTCGACTCTGGCGGCGGGCCGAGAACCGTGGGCTACTTATTATCCTGTCCTTGATATTGTGTAGCCACTAGGCTACAGTTTGCTCATGGTTGAAATTCGCAAGACCGACGTATTTGCCGAGTGGCTTGACGGCCTTCGCGACATCCAAGCGAGAGCGCGGGTTCAAGCCAGGATAGAACGCCTAGCCGCCGGGAACCCCGGCGACGTTGAGCCTGTTGGAGAGGGCGTGTCTGAGTTGCGAATCAACTTCGGCCCGGGTTACCGGGTCTATTTCAAACCGCGAGGGCGAGAGTTGATCATTCTCTTGGCGGGTGGTGACAAGAGCACCCAAGCCAAGGACATCAAGGCCGCCTTACGCCTCGCTCGTCATCTTTCGGAGTAGCCATCATGACCAAGACCGCTACCACTCGCTACGACGTTTCTGAACACCTCCGAACCCCTGAGGAGATGGCCGCGTATCTGGAGGCATGCCTCGAAGAGGCCGACGGAGATGCCGCTTTCATTGCCAAGGCGCTTGGCGACATCGCGCGTGCCAAGGGCATGGCGCAGGTTGCCCGCGACGCCGGGTTATCCCGTGAAAGTCTTTACAAGGCTCTCTCCGGCGAACGCAGCCCTGGCTTCGATACCATCCTCAAGGTAATTGGCGCCCTTGGGCTCAAACTCCATGCTGAAGCCAGCCAAGTCTGACTGGGAAACAATAAGTGATAGACCACGTTTTTTGTGTGCAACAGCCGGTTCCGTCGTTCCTGCCGCCTGGGTCAGGCACGCTGAAAGTGGCGACCGCGCTCTCACGCATTGCCCGGCCACATGACGATCCGACCTACAGCGTCGCCACCACCGGCGTGTGGTCCGACGGACGCTCCAGTTTGCGCGGCGCCTTGTCGATCTCGACCGCCGAGCAACGCACGGCCAGGGGTTGCGAGAGCAGGATGTGGTCGATGCGCAGGCCGAGGTTGCGGCGGAAGCCGGCGGCGCGGTAGTCCCACCAACTGAAGCTGTTCTCCGGCTGCTCGAACATCCGGAAGCTGTCCTTGAGGCCGAGTCCGAGTAGCGCCCGGAAGTGCTCCCGCTCCGGCTCGGAAACCAGGACGTTGCCTTCCCAGGCCGCCGGGTCGTGGACGTCGCGGTCGTCCGGGGCGATGTTGTAGTCGCCCAGCAGCGCCAGATCGGGATGCCGCGCCAGTTCGTCCTTGAGCCAGGCATTCAGCGCGTTCAGCCAGCGCAGCTTGTAGACGTATTTGTCGGAATCCAGGCTCTGGCCGTTGGGGATGTAGACGCAGATCACGCGGATGCCGTCTATGGTGGCGGCCAGCACCCGCTTCTGCTCGTCCTCGAAACCCGGGATGCCGGCCTGGATGTCCAGCAGGGGCTGGCGGCTGAGGATGGCGACACCGTTGTAGGTTTTCTGGCCGCTGAACGCGACCTGATAGCCGGCAGCCTCGATCTCCGCGCGCGGGAACTTGGCGTCTTCCGTTTTTGTTTCCTGCAGGCAGACCACATCGGTCTGTGTTGCCGCCAGCCAGTCGAGCAGATGCGGCAGGCGGACCTTGAGGGAGTTGACGTTCCAGGTGGCGATTTTCATGGGTGAAGGCGCTAATTGTGGGGGTGGTAGACTGCCGCGCCATGCTCCTTCTGACTCTGCTCGGCGCGGCCTGGGGCCTGGCTGTGGCCGCCATTCTATTCCCGCATCGGCGCGTGCTGATCGCGCTCTGGCGCGAGCCGGTGCTGCGCCATCCGGTGCTGATCGTGGAGAGCGATGACTGGGGCGCCGGGCCGCTGGAGCAGGCGGCGGCGCTCACCGCCATCGCGGAGTGTCTGGCGCGCCACCAGGACGGCCTGGGCCGCTCGCCGGTGATGACCGTGGCGCTGATCCTGGCGCTGCCCGAGGCGAATGCCGCCACCCGCTTGCGCCCTCTCGACGCGCCCGAATTCGCGCCGGTCCTGGACGCGCTGAAGGCCGGCATCGCGCGCGGGGTGCTGGCGCCGCAACTCCATGGCATGACCCATTTCTGGCCGCCGGCTCTCGATCGCGCCGCCCAGGCGCAGCCGGGGGTCGCCGACTGGCTGGCGACCCCCGAGCTGACCGAGCGGCTCCCCTCACCGCTGCAGAGTCGCTGGACCGATGCGTCCGTGCTCCCGTCACGCCCCCTGGATCTGGCGGCCATTCGCGAAGCCGTCGCGGAGGAGGTGGCGCTCTACGCGCGTACCCTGGGCGTCCCGCCGAAAGTCGTGGTGCCCCCCACCTTCGTCTGGAGCGCGGCCGTCGAGGGCGCCTGGGCGGCGGCGGGCGCGCGCGTGCTGGTGACGCCCGGCCGCCGTCTGACCGGCCGCGATGGCGACGGGCGACCAGCTGCGGTGGATCGCGAGATGCGTAACGGCGAGCATGGGGAAGGCGGCCTGGTCTATCTGGTGCGCGACGATTATTTCGAGCCCCTCCTGGGCCATACCCCGGACCGCGCGCTCGCCGCCCTGGTGAACAAGACAGCGCTGGGGCGCCCCTGTCTGCTGGAGACCCACCGCAACAATTTCCTGCGCGCCGCCGGCGGCGACCCCGAACGCGCGCTGGCGGCGCTGGACGAACTCTATCGGCGGGCACTGGCCGCGACCCCTTCCCCGCGTTTCCTCTCCTGCGCGGAACTCGGTCGAATTCTGCGCGAGGCCGACCCGGCCTGGATCGAGCAGGATCGTCGACGCCGGTTTACCATCTGGCTCCGCCGCATCGCCCGCCTGCCCCGTTTCGGCAAGGCGGCGCGCCTGCTCGGTCTGCTGTTCCTGTTCAACCTGTTCGCCCACTCCCGCCCGTGAAGCCCGCCCTGCCCCCCTCCCGCCTGCTGGTCATCTCGGAACTGTTCCTGCCCACCAAGGGCGGCACCACCGTCTGGTACGACGCGGTCTATCGCCGTCTGGGCGGCAAGGACCTCCACATCGTCACCGCCAACGTGCCCGACGCCGAGGCCGTCGACCGCGCGCATCCCAACAGCATCCACCGCATCGGCCTCAAGCGGGTCTGGTGGCTGAAGCCGGAATCGTTGGGCATGTATCTGAAGATGCTCGGCAAATCCCTGCACCTGGCGCTGCGCCATCGTTTCGATGCCGTGCACGGTGCCCGCTCGCTGCCGGAGGGTCTGGTGGCCTGGATCATGGCGCGGCTGTTGAGAGTCCCGCTACTGGTGTACTGCCACGGCGAGGAGCTGACCACCTGGGGGCGCGGCCGCAAGTTCAAGACCATGCTCTGGGTCTATCGCCACGCCGACGCGGTCATCGCCAACAGCGAATACACCGTGGCGGAGATGAGGCGTCTGGGCGT
>CAZONS010000087.1:0-11909 GCA_964581195.1 uncultured Thiobacillus sp.
CGGGCAGCGGGCAGTAGGTGGAGGGCGCCAGCACGTCCAGCGGCTGCACCTGACTGTCCGCGCGGATCTGCTGGACCGCCACCATCTTCACGCCCTGCAGGTTGCCTGTCCCGACGGGGGATGCGCCGCCAGCGCCGGCACTGACCTGTTGTGGCGCGGCGGCGATCCCGGGCGAGCCGCTACCGCGTCCCGGCAGGGCTTCGCCCTGGCCGGATTCTGCCCGGGCCAGAGCTGGCGTCGCGGCGCGCGCACCCCCTCCGCTGCCCGCTCCCGCCGCGCCGCGGAAGTCGGAACGAGAACCGCCTCCGCGCATTTCCAGGACCACCGGCACCACCGGCATCGCCACCGCCAGACCCGGCGCGCTGCCGGGCTCACCCGGCGCGAGGGCGGCGGGCGCGGTGGTGCCGCTGAAGCCCATGCCGCCGCCGCTCAGGGCCGACAAGGCGGTGCCCTGGGTGGTGCCGCCGCCCAGCCTGCCGCTCCCCGCGCTACCCGTGGCCAGGCCCCTGGCGCCGCCCGATGCGGAACTCGGTGGCTCGCTCGACGCGGCGGTGATGACGCCGCCACGGCTACCCTCGCTACCGGCTGCGCGCTTCGTGGCCATCGGGTCAGGGGCCGCGGCCGTCGTCGCGACGCCCTGGCTGGCGGCCAGTTTGCCGGCCGCCGCTGTCGCGCCTGGCGCGGCGGTCGCCGACTTGCCGCCAGCCTCGCCGTGGCCGGGGCGGCCCTTGCGGGGTGCCGGTGCCTTGCCGGCACTGTCGCCCCGCCCGCTCTGGGCAAGAGCGGTTTGCGGCGCGCGCGGGGCGGTGCTGGCGCCGGACATGTCGCCGCTGGCCGGGGTCGCGCCCACGCTGTCGCCCCCCTGGCCGGCGCGGGTCGGCTGCGGCGCGCTGGCCGGGGCCGGCGCGGCCATGGCCAGCCGCGTCACGGCGTCGCCGCCATGCGCCGCTTCGCCACGTCCCTCCCGCGCGCTGGTTTCTCCACCGCCGCCGGCAACCTGGGGCGTGCCCACACCCGCCAGCGGCGTGGGACGCGCGCCGGCGCCGGCCGCGGCCAGGTTGGCCGGGCTGCCCTGGCCCGCGGATGCCGCGCCGAGACCGGCGCCGGCATCGAGTTGTTGACCGGCGGCCAGACTGCCATTGCCGGAGACGACCGCCGGCAGGCTGGAAAGCGCGCCCGCCATGGTCAGGCGGACGCCCTGGGGTTCGCCGCCGGCGACGGCGCCGGGACTGTGCGAAGCCATATCGGCGGCCGGGCTGACATGACCGCCGCCGCCGGCGGCGCGATCGAGACTGCCGGCTTGGGCGCTGGCGGCAAGCGAGGCGACCGCCAACTGGCCGGAAGCGGCGGCGCTGCCCGCGAGCGCATCGCTGCCCTGGGCGCCACCGCCGGCGGCGATCACCTGGCTCTTGCCGAGGCCTTGCGCGGCGACCAGGGCGATGCCGGATTCGGCGCCGCCGCTGGCGCCCTGGCCGCTACCCGTCTTGCCGCCCGGCTCGCTCAACGCGCTGGCGGCGCTGCTGCTGGCCGGCGCGGTCGGTGCCGACGCGCCGGGGCGAGGGCTGGCGCTGGCGAGTTTCGCCGGCGCGGCGCGGCCGACTTCGCTGGCCAGGTTCACCCCGAGCGCGCGGGCGTCGGGCAGGGTGACCGCCGGCACGTTCTTCGCCGGCCGCGTTTCACGCTTCCATTCCGTCAGCAGGGTGTCCGGCTCGCGCGCCTGTTTTTTCACGGGTTTCTTCTTGGCCAGGCGCTGTTTCGCCTTGACCTCGCGCGGCTTCGGCTTGCTCTCGACCAGGCGTTGCTTCGGCGGTTTCGCGGCGGGCGGCGGTTCCAGCTTCACCTCGAAGGTCATCGGCGGCGGTACCGGCGGCGGCGCCTGATCGAGGCCGAGCAGCACGCCCAGGTGCAGGGCGGCACTGCCGGCCACGGCGACCCAGTGGCGCGCTTCCAGGCGGGCGATCGCGGGGCCGAGGCGGGCGAACAGGGCGGCCGCGGGCGCGAGTACGGCTGGAATCACTTTTTCCCCTGCGGGGCGGCGGAGGTGATGAAGGTGAGCTTGGCCACCCCGGCGCGGCTGGCGGCGGCCATCACCTCGGTGACGCGGCCGTAGGGCACGCCGGTATCGGCGCGCAGCTGCAGGGTGAGTTCACCGTTCTTGTCCATCTCGGCCTTCAGCCGCGCTTCCAGCACGGTCACGTCGATCGCCTCGCGGCCGAGAAACACCAGACCATCCGCCTGGACGCTGACCACCAGCGCCGGCGCCGGCTTCAGCGCCGCCACCGGCGAGGTTTCCGGCAGGCGCACCTTGACCGATTGCAGGATGAACGGCGCGGTGACCATGAAGATCACCAGCAGCACCAGCATCACGTCGACCAGCGGCGTGACGTTGATCTCGCTCATGGGTTGGAAATCGGACTCCTGGCGGATCGCCATCTCAGGACTCCTTCTTGTCGCCAGCCTGGCCGGCCAGGCGCAGGAACTCGTTGGCGAAGCCTTCCATCTCGGAAACCATCAGGCGGGTGACACGCACCCCGTAGTTGTAGGCGAGCACGGCGGGAATCGCGGCGGCGATGCCGATGGCGGTGGCGAGCAGCGCCTCGCCCACCGGGCCGGCCACCACTTCCAGGCCGGAGCCGCCGGACACCGCGATGTTGCTCATCGCGTTCATGATCCCCCAGACGGTGCCGAACAGACCGACGAACGGCGCCGTGCTGCCGATGCTGGCGAGCAGCATGAGACCGGCTTCCAGCCTGTGCTGTTCCTTGCGCACCTGTTGCGAGAGCGCGCGCTCCAGCACCGCCTGGCGGTCGCCGGCATGCGCCAGGGTCTGGCGCTCGCCGAGCGAATTCAGGGTATCGAAGCCCGCCTTGGCCAGCCGCGCCAGCGGGCTATCCGCATGTTTCGCCGCGACTTCCGCCGCCGCCAGATCCGGCGCCTGCCAGAACCGCTTGGCGAAAGCCGCGTTGGACTGACGCAACTGCCACTGCAACCAGCCCTTGGCGAAGATCATCGTCCAGGTGATCAGGGAGAACAGGATGAGGACGGTCAGCGCCAGGTTGACGGCGGTGGAGGCGGAGAACTGGAACATGAGGATCACGCGCGGGCTATGGAAGGCGGAGGGATTATAAGGGTGTGCTTATACATCCCACCCGTGGCAGGTCGATTGAAGGGCATTCAGGGCGCAGGCCTGTGGCTTGAGAGCCGCCGCGACCCGACAGAACCGGACTCCGTGCGTGTCCTCTGTCAGGGACACAACTTCCAGTCGAACGAAGCAGCGTCGGCGCACTCTGGTCTGGAATCAGGCGAAACAAAGCCTCATGTGTTTTTGTCAGCCCCGGTTTTGCCAATAGTCTGGCTGACGACTGGTATGTGCCACGGCGAGTATTTCAATTTGCTCGCTGTGGATGCGGTAAATCAGGCCATAACGAAAATGCTTGAGCAGACATCGCCGGAGTGTGTCGCCAAGTTGATGCCAGGCGTGAGGTTGTTGCCGAATACGCTTCAGGGCTTCATCCACGTCCGCGGTGAATCGGTAGCCCAGCCCCGCCTGTTCCTGCTCCAACCAGTTAAAGGCGTCGTCCAGTTCTTGCTGTGCGGCTTCTGAAAAGAAAAGTTGCATCAGCGCACATACTTGGCCATGACGACATCGGCGGCGATGAGTGACATTTCGCCACGATCAATGGCGTGCATGCGTTTTTCGCACTCGTCTCGCCAGGCGTTTTCCCATTCCGGCGTGCTCGGACTGACCAGTTCGAACAGGGCATCCAGCAGTTCAGCCTGTTCTGGCGGGGCCAAGCTTTTGGCTTGTTGCAAGAGGGTGTCCACGCGGGCATTCATCGGTTTTCTCCATTAAGCAGGTTCAGTTGTCGGCTGTTTGCGGGGCGACGACCAAGGCGACAGAAGGCAACATCAACTCGTAAATGCTTTCCGCATCCATCCTGGCCAAGCCGGGGGAGGTTTCGGATACTTCTTGTTGCAGGGTTGTTTAACAAACGCATGAGCACAGAGGGCCGTATTGCGCAGTTGACGTCTTCGGGCATCTGTCCGTGCTTTTCAGCATATTTCAGAGTGTCGAGTTTGGCGACCACGATGCCGATCAGGCGACCCTGGTCGTCCGCCACCGGGCTGCGACGCCAGGCTGCTCAGGATGAAGCCATTCCAGCCGAGGAGGTCTTTCGCCGCGCATTGGCTGATCTCGAATGAAAGTGCGGTTGTTAGCCGAAGCGAATGCCGAGTTTCGTGAATCGGCCCACTATCGCGTAGACAAGGCGCCGGGTCCTGGCGGCTACACACGGAGAGGGTGCGGCGGTCGCCGCTAAGCGACCATCCCCATCACGACCATCGCCGCCAGCAGCCCGGCGATCACCCCCAGCCAGCGGTTGCGCGCCTGTTGCTGGCGCAGCATCAGGAGCATGCCGGCTTCCAGTTGCTCCAGGCGGTCCGCGCGCAGGGCCTGGTGGGCCAGGCGTGGCAGTTGCGGGATCAGGGCGCCCCAGTAGGGCGCTTCGTCCTTGAACGTGCGCAGCCAGCCGCGCCAGCCGATCTGCTCGTTCATCCAGCGTTCCAGGAAGGGTTTGGCGGTGGCCCAGAGGTCGAGGTCGGGGTCGAGGTCGCGGCCCAGGCCCTCGATGTTGAGCAGGGTCTTTTGCAGCATCACCAGTTGCGGCTGGATTTCCATGCCGAAGCGGCGCGAGGTCTGGAACAGGCGCAGCAGGACCTTGCCGAAGGCGATTTCCTTCAGCGGCCGGTCGAACACGGGTTCGCACACCGCGCGGATCGCCGCCTCGAATTCGTCCACCCGGGTGTCCGCCGGTACCCAGCCGGCGTCCAGGTGGGCCTGCGCCACTTTCTTGTAGTCGCGGCGGAAGAAGGCGAGGAAGTTTTGCGCCAGGTAGTTCTTGTCGACGTCGGTGAGCGTGCCCATGATGCCGAAGTCGAGCGCGATGTACTTGCCCTCGGGCGTCACCAGCACGTTGCCGGGGTGCATGTCGGCGTGGAAGAAGCCGTCGCGGAACACCTGGGTGAAGAAGATCTCCACCCCGGCGCGCGCCAGTCTCGGGATGTCCACGCCCTGGCGGCGCAGTTCGTCCAGGCGCGAGATCGGCGTGCCGTCCATCCAGCTCATCACCATCACTTCGGACGCACAGTAGTCCCAGTACACCTCGGGCACCGCCAGCAGCGAGGAGGTGGCGAAGTTGCGATGCAGCTGTGAGCAGTTGGCCGCCTCGCGCATCGGGTCCATCTCGTCGCCCAGGTGCTTGGCGAATTCGCCGACCACTTCGCGCGGCTTCAGGCGCTTGCCGTCCCACCAGAGCAGTTCGACCAGATGCGCGAAGGCGTCGAGCAGCTTGACGTCCTGGCCGATGACCTTCTGGATGCCGGGGCGCAGCACCTTCACCGCCACCGCTTCCCCGGTTTTCAGCCGCGCCTTGTGCACCTGCGCCACGGAAGCGGAAGCGATCGGGGTGGGGTCGAACTCGGCGAACACGTCGGCGGCGTCGCGGCCATAGGCGCGGCGCAGCACCGCCAGCGCCTGGGCGCTGGGGAAGGGGGGCACCCGGTCCTGCAGCTTTGCCAGCTCGTCGGCGATGTCCGGCGGCACCAGGTCGCGGCGGGTGGACAGCATCTGGCCGAACTTGATGAAGATCGGCCCCAGCGATTCCAGGGCCAGACGCAGCCGCACGGCGCGCGGCGCCGACAGCCGGCGCCAGAAGAACAGGGTCTGGACCAGCCAGCGCACGAGCTTCACCCGCTCATGGCCGAGGAAGAACTCATCCAGCCCGAAACGGGCGCCGGTGAGGCAGATGCGCAGGAGGCGGAAGAGATACATGGGTGAGCGGGTTCGGTGTGTAGGTCGGGTTGGCGAAGCGTAACCCGACAATCCTGGCGCCGGGTTACGCGATAAAGCCGCTAACCCGACCTACGGCGGCACTCATGCGCGTTGTTCCAGCAGCGCCAGCCGCGCATCCAGCCGATCCACATCCTCGCGCAGACGGTCCACCTCGGCGATGAATTCGCGGGCGGCGAGCGGTTCGGCCAGGATGGCCTGTTCGTAGACCGCGTATTCGGCGAGGTTGCGGCCGGCGGATTCGACGGCGTTGGCGCGCCAGCCGGTGAGGCCCTGGATGAACTGGTCGACGCGGCTGGCGGCGATGTCGCCGAGGTAGGGGCGCAGCGCCAGCACCCAGTCGAAATCGGCCAGCGCGTGCGCCAGATCGGCGGCGAGGACGCCATCGCCGGCTACCCGGAAGAGGTCGCCGAGCTTGCCGCCGGAGAGCCATTGCGGCAATGCCGAGGGGTCGGGAACGAGCTGGACGTCGGGGGCGGCTTCGGGCGAGGCGGCGACGAAGCCGCCATCGGCCTCGATGCGCACGGACAAGGGCAACAGGGGCAGGACCAGTCGCACACACTTGCCGACATGGCGGAGCAGCCGCGCTTTCGCGGTCGGCTGCTTGTCCAGCAGGGCGTTGAGGGCGGCGCTGAGGGCAACAGCGGGCAGGAAGGCGGGGGTGGCGTCGGGCATGGCCGGATTGTATGCGAAACGCCGATAATCCCGCCTTCGCCACCCACTCCCCCAGAGCCATGAACATCGACGGCACGCCCACCCGTACCATCCGGCCCGCCGGGTCACTCCCGAACGGCGCGGTCGAGATCATCGATCAGACGCGGCTGCCGCATGAACTCGTCATCCGGCGTCTGCTCACCCTGGATGACGCCGCCGAGGCGATCGCGGTGATGCGGGTGCGCGGGGCGCCGCTGATCGGCGCCACCGCCGCCCATGGCCTGGCGCTGGCGGCCGGCGCCGATGCCTCGGACGCGGCCCTGCTCGCCGCCGGTGACACGCTCATTGCCACCCGCCCGACCGCCGTCAATCTGCAATGGGCGGTGCGGCGGGTGCTCGCCCACCTGCTGCCGCTGCCGGAGGCGCGCCGCGCCGCGGCGGCGTGGGCGGAGGCGGCGGCGATCTGCGAGGAGGATGTGGCGCGGAACCAGGTCATCGGTCGCCACGGCGCGGAATTGATCGCGGCCATCGCCGCGCGCAAGTCCGGCCCGGTCAACCTGCTCACCCATTGCAATGCCGGCTGGCTGGCCACCGTCGACTGGGGCACCGCGCTGGCGCCGGTCTACGCGGCGGTGGAAGCAGGCGTTCAGGTCCATGTCTGGGTGGACGAGACCCGCCCGCGCAACCAGGGCGCCAGTCTCACCGCCTGGGAGCTGGCGCGGCATGGCGTGCCGCATACGGTGATCGCCGACAACGCCGGCGGCCACCTGATGCAACACGGCCAGGTCGACCTGTGCATCGTCGGTACCGACCGCACCGCCGCCAACGGCGATGTCTGCAACAAGATCGGCACCTACCTCAAGGCGCTGGCGGCGCATGACAACGGCGTGCCGTTCTACGTCGCGGCACCGGGGCCGAGCATCGATTTCGATCTCTGTTGCGGCCCGGACATCCCCATCGAGGAACGCGGCGCCGAGGAAGTCACTCACATCGCCGGGCTCGATGCCGAGGGCCGTTTCGTCAGCGTGCGCCTCACCCCGGAAGGCAGCGCCGCCGCCAACCCGGCCTTCGACGTCACCCCGGCGCGGCTGGTGACCGGGCTCATCACCGAGCGCGGCCTCTGTCCCGCCAGCCGCGCGGGGCTGGCCGGGCTGTACCCGGAACACGCGTAACCTTGCGTAGCGCCGGCTTCCAGCCGGCCAGCCGGCTGGAAGCCGGCGCTACAGGAGTCGGCATGAACAATCTTTCTGAACAAGTCGCCGCGACCGCCCGGCGCAGCGTCGCCCTCGGCCTCAACCAGGGCAGTTCCGGCAATGTCAGCGCGCGTACGCCGGAGGGGTTTCTGATCACCCCGTCCGGGCGCGAGATGACCGCCATCACGGCGGCCGAGATCGTGCCGGTGAGCATGACCGGCGACGCCCCGGCCGGGATGCGGCCCTCCAGCGAGTGGCGTTTCCACCGTGACATCTATGCCGCCTTTCCCGAGGCGAACGCGGTGGCGCACGCGCATTCGCCGTTCGCGGTGGCGCTGGCCTGCCTGCGTCGCGGTCTGCCGTCGTTCCATTACATGGTGGCGATGGCCGGCGGCGCCGACATCCGTTGCGCCCGCTACGCCACCTTCGGCACCCAGGCGCTGTCGGATGCCGTGATCGCGGCCCTCGAAGACCGCCGCGCCTGCCTGATGGCGAATCACGGTCTGCTTGCCTGGGGTCGCGGCCTGGACGGCGCGCTCGCCCTGGCGCTGGAAGTCGAGGCTCTGTGCGGCCAGTTCCTGCGCGCCAGCCAGGTGGGCGAGCCGGTGCTGCTGACGGCGGCGGAAATGGACGAGGCGCTGGAAAAATTCAAGGATTACGGGGCGCGTGAGTGATGCGTCTGTTTCTCCTGCTGGCGCTGCTGCTCGCCGGCCTCGCCTTCCTGTCGGCGCTGGCCACCTCGCCGGCGCCGGCGATCGAGCGACCGGCGGCGCTGGGGCTGGATGACCTGGAGCGCGGCCGCGCCCTCGTCGCCTCGCTGGACCTGAAGCGGTTGCGGGAGGGCGAGGAACGGCGTCTGCGATTCGACCAGAAGGACCTGGGTCTCATCCTCACCTGGCTGGCCGGCAGCCTGGGCCGCGGCGGCGCCGAGGTGGAGATCGACGCCGACCAGTTGCGCGCGCGCGCCAGCCTGCAACTTCATGGCTTGCCGCGATATGTCGATCTCGCCGTCGCCTTCCGTCCACAGGGCGACCTGCTGGTGCCCAGTCATCTGCGCCTGGGCAAGATACCGTTGCCGGCGGCCCTGACCGGCAGGCTGCTCGGCGCCCTGCTGACGATCTCGCCGGCGGCGGAGCAATACCGGGTGCTGCGCGACATGCTGCGCAAGGCGTCCCTGCGCCCGGGCCGCCTGGAACTCACCCTGGTCTGGCGCGGCGCCGCCCTGCGCGAGGCGATGAAGGGCGCGGGCTGGAATCCCGCCGGCATCGACGCCGCCGCGCTGAAGGCCTACCGCGACCACCTGGCGGCGACGCCGGGCCGGGATTTCGCGCCCCTGCTCGGCGAGGCCTTCGCCCTGGCCCGCGAGCGCTCGCGCCAGGGCGACCCGGTGGCGGAGAACCGCGCCGCGCTCACCGCCCTGGCCGAGCTGGCCCTGGGTGGCCGTCTGCCCCTCATCACCGACGACCCCAGGCCGCGCCGCAGGGGGGGCGTGCGCCTCGGCGGGCGCGCGGATTTCGCGCAGCATTTCGGGCTGTCCGCGTTCATCTCGGTGATGGGCGGCGAGGGCGTGTCCGACCTCGCCGGCCTCTACAAGGAATTGCGCGACGAGCGCGAAGGCAGCGGTTTTTCCTTCAACGATCTGGCCGCCGACAAGGCCGGCAGCCGCCTGGGGGAGGTGGCGACCCGCTCGCCGGAGGGCGCGCGGCGCGTCCAGGAGCGACTGGCCGGAACCCGGGATGAACGGCGGTTCTTCCCGGAGGTGAGCGACCTGCCCGAGTTCATGAACAGCGCCGAGTTCGAGCGCCGTTTCGGCGGTGTCGGCCAGCCCACCTACCTCAGGCAGGTGCGCGAGATCGAGGCGCGCATCGGCCGCCTGCCGCTGTACCGGCAATGACCCTGGAAACCCGCTTCCACGCCCTGCGTGATCTGCTCAATGTCCACGCCGCGCTATGGCGGCCCGCGCCTTTCCATCAGCCGCGTCCCCCCTGGTGCGCGCGCTTTCCCGGGCTTGCCACCCGCCTGCTGGCGCTGGACGATGCCGAGACGGAACGGCTGGCCGGCGACAACCACGCCCTGATCGACCTCGCCAGTCGCGCGCTCGGCGCGGCATTCCCGTCGCTGGCCCTGCTGCACAAGCTGATCGAACTGCCCGCCAGCCCCGCCGCCCCGGCGGCGGCGGAGAGCCGTCTGACCTGGCGGACCCCCGGGCGCAAGCAGGCCGAGATCGAGGCATTCGCCGAGGCCATGACACATGGTGGAGAGCCCATCCTGGAATGGTGCGCCGGCAAGGGCCATCTCGGCCGCCTCCTCGGCGGCCGCCGCAAGGTGCCGGTACTGAGCCTGGAGCGCGACGCCGCGCTGTGCGTGGCCGGCGCCGAACTGGCGGCGCGCGCGGGGATCGACCAACGCTTCCTCGCCATCGATGTCCTCGGCGAGGCCGCGACTCCGCACCTCCCCGGTCGTCATGCCGTCGCCCTGCATGCCTGCGGCGAGCTGCACCTGGCGCTGTTGCGCGGCGCGGTGGCCGCCGCGTCGCCGGCGCTGGACCTGGCGCCGTGCTGTTACTACCGCATCGCCAGCCCACGCTATCAGCCGCTCAACCCCGACGCCGGGCTGGCCCTGAGCCGTGATGAACTGCATCTGGCGGTCACCGAAACCGTCGCCGCCGGCGCCCGCGAGCGTCGCCTGCGCGACCGCGACCAAGCCTGGAAGCTGGCCTTCCTGGAACTGCGGGCGGCGGTGGGCATCCCGCGTGAGCGCACCTTCAAGCCGATCCCCGCCCAGTGGTACGAGGACGGTTTCGCCGCCTGGATGCGGCGCCTGGCCGAGCGCGAGGCGGTGCCGCCGAGCGTGGCGTCGGACTGGGCGGCACTGGAGCGGCAAGGCTGGGCGCGGCAGCGGGAAGTCCGCCGCCTCGATCTGCTGCGCCTGGCTTTCCGCCGCCCCCTGGAAATCTGGCTGGCGCTCGACCGCGCGCTGTACCTGGAACGCCAGGGTTACCGGGTGACGCTGTCCGAGTTCTGCCCGCGCCAGGTGACGCCGCGCAACCTCCTGATCTCCGCCCGCCGCTGAACCCCGTCTTTCTTGTCTCGACATGCTCGGTTAGGATGTTTGGCGCACCGCAACAACCCCATCAACGAAGGAGACGTTCATGCCGCAAACCAAGATCCTGCTCGACGAGAGCGATATCCCCACCCACTGGTACAACGTCGTCGCCGATATGCCCAACAAGCCGGCGCCGCCGCTGGGGCCGGACGGCAAGCCGGTGGGTCCGGAGGCGCTGGCGCCGATCTTCCCGATGTCGCTGATCGAGCAGGAGGTTTCCGGGGAACGCTGGATTCCGATTCCCGAGCCGGTGCGCGAGGCCTATCGCATCTATCGTCCGACGCCGATGTTCCGCGCGCATCGCCTGGAACAGATGCTGGGCACCCCGGCGCACATCTATTACAAATATGAGGGTGTCTCGCCGGCCGGCTCGCACAAGGTCAACACCTCCATCCCGCAGGCCTGGTACAACGCCCAGGCCGGCATCCACCGCATCGCCACCGAGACCGGCGCCGGCCAGTGGGGCTCCTCGATGGCGCTGGCCGGGCAGATGTTCGGCATCGACGTGCGCGTGTTCATGGTGCGGGTGAGCTACGACCAGAAACCGTTCCGCCGCTCGATGATGCACACCTGGGGCGCCGAAGTGTTCGCCAGCCCGTCGCCGCACACCGAGACCGGCCGCCGCGCGCTGGAGATCGACCCGAATTCGCCCGGCTCCCTGGGCATGGCCATCTCGGAAGCGGTGGAAGAGGCGGCCAACCGCCCGGACACCAATTACGCGCTCGGCTCGGTGCTCAACCACGTCTGTCATCACCAGACCATCATCGGCCTGGAAGCGAAGAAACAGTTCGAGAAAGTGGGCGAATACCCGGATGTGGTGATCGCCTGCTGCGGTGGCGGCTCCAATTTCGCCGGCGCCGCCTTCCCCTTCCTCGCGGACAAGGCCGCGGGCGACCCGAAGGCGAAGAACCTGCGTCTGGTGGCGGCGGAGCCGACTTCCTGCCCGACCCTCACCCGCGGCCACTACGCCTACGACTTCGGCGACAGCGTCGGACTGACCCCGCTGATGCTGATGTACACCCTCGGCCACGACTTCATGCCGCCGTCCATCCATGCCGGCGGCCTGCGCTACCACGGCGATTCGCCGCTGGTGTCGCAGCTCTATCACG
>CAZONS010000088.1:0-11856 GCA_964581195.1 uncultured Thiobacillus sp.
CCCTTGGCCACCCGCGGACTGTTGTATGCGCTCCAGTAGTTGGTGAACGCATTGGCGTCCAGCGGCGGGGGCGCGCCGAGGCCGACGAGGGCGCTGATCAGGATGGCGCCCCCCCAGAGCGCGAACAGGGGCCAGATCGCTGTCAGCTTCCTTCCCGACGGGGCGCGTCCGCGTAGCAGCAGGATGCCGACCGTCGTCAACATGAGCAGATCGAATTCGTCGAAAAAGAAGCGGCCACTCCAGGGGGCGAGATCCAGCAGGGGCAGGGCGGCGGGCACCAGGACCAGCCAGACGAGCGGAAAGCGCCAGAGTAGGCCGGCATAGACCAGCAGGCCCAGAAATAGCGGCAGGGCACCGATCGGGAAGGCGATCACGCCGATCAGCGCGAGCAGCAGACTGGCCGCGCCGAAGAGGATCAATGGGATCGAGTACGGCGAGGAATGGTGATTCCGCTTGTGACGATGTCGCCGACCGCGATGTCTGGAACCTTCACGTCCGCCGATGGCTTCCGGTTCGGCCGGGGAGGGCTGATGTTCCGGCGTGTCGGTTTGTGGTGTCGGCTCCTCGCGTCTGACGCTGTCGTCCATGGACGTCGCCGTGGCCTGCGCTTCGCGCGGAACAGGCGTGTTCATCGGCAGGCGGCCGCCGAGCCAGAGGCCGAGCGTCAGGCCCGGCAGGGCATAGAGGGCTTCCAGGAGGTCGCCGAACAGAGCCTGGGGCAATAGCGGCAGGCTGGCGACCAATAGACCGGCGGCCAGCATCGGCAATGACGGCAACCAACGGCCGCGCGCGCCCAGCGCGGCGATCAGTCCCAGCGGAACCCAGGGCAGGAGGGCCTTGATCAGAAAATAGAACTGTTCCGGCAGGGCATGAAGATAGGCCGCCAGGGAACTCGCGATCGCCGGGGCCAGCAGGGGGCTTTCGGGATGAAAGGGCAGCAGGAACGCGGCGAGTGTCGCGAACCCGAGCCCGTGCGCGATGCCCTGTAGGTTCGCTTGGCCTTGCCCGCGCTTCTGTCTGGAACGGGCGCGGGAGCGGACGGACATCGTTCCGGCAAGGCGATCAGTCGCGACCGGCGGGCTTCCGGCGACGTAGCCAGAAGGCGGCCACGGCCACCGAGGCACCGGACAGCAGCAGGGCGAGACTGCCAGGTTCGGGTACCGTATTCGCGTTGAAGATGTGATAGGCGAGGTTGATGGTGGTAGTGCCATTCGACCAGGTGGCGCTGCGATGCGGATAGACAAAGTTGGGCTGGCCGTCACCGGTGATGTACTGAGGCGGCGTCGTGCCGGCGACGCAGCCATCGTCGAGCGCCGGGTTGAACGCGTACTTCATGGTCAGCGTGTAGGTATTGGTGCTGTCGGTGATGGCTTGGCCGGTCCCCGAGGCATTGGCGCCGACGCCGGACAGGTTGCTGCCCTGTGCGAGGCACTCCAGCGCGCCCTTGGTGCCTGGTTTGACCATGTTCAGGGTGCTGAACTGGGGGGTCATGGTGCCATTGAAGTTGATGGTGTGGGCCGTCCCCAGGGCGGTGCTGCCGGTCTTCGGCAGGGACCAGCAGGGGGCCCGCGCGGCACTGGGCGACACGACACCATCGCTGGGGTTGCTGATGGTCATGGTGAAGTTGCCGGAAGCATCGATGCCGCCATAGCCGATCACCTGGCCGGGGTTGCTGCTCAGGGTGTTCTTGCAGATGTTGTTCGAAGTGTCCTTCAGCCAGATGGTGCTGGCCGACGCCGCTGGGGCGAGCATGACAGTCAGGGCCAGGCCCGATAGAAACCGTGTTGTATTCATTCCGATACTCCAGAATTTCCCGCCATACAGGCAGTTGATGCAGGACCACATGCAAGATTCATACCTTGTTGAATAATCATGTGCTTAAGCGCGATGCGGGCCGCTTGATCCGGTGTGTGTAAAGTTATTCGACAGGGCGATCTCGCTGCGCGCGATCGCGCGCGACAGGATGGACAGCACGACGAGCAGATAGGGCAATTCCCAGTAGGCGATGCCCAGTGTGCTGGCGCCGACCAGATAGGACAGCAACGCCGCCAGCAGCATGGCGCTGTAGTCGGCGACCCAGGCAGGCTGCCCTGCGGGCGGACGCCAGGCCGCCCGCGCCAGTTGAATGACGCTGCCGAGCAGCAGGGCCGTCCACAATGCCAGGCCCGGCAAGCCGTGCTCGCTGGCCACTTCCACATAGGCGCTATGCCAGTCCAGGCTGCCCTCGCCCAGGGTCAGGGCGGGCCAGACGTTGAAGCCGCCACCGGTGAGGGGATGCTTGAGGGTGAATTCGTAACCGATGCGCCAGACTTCCAGGCGGCTTTGCGCGGACGCATCGTTTGCATAGTCGCTCAGCGTCTGCATGCGGCCGAACCAGCTTTCCGGCAGTTGCACGAACAGCGCGATGGCCAGGGCGGCCAGGACCGGAATCAGCAGCCACTTGCGACGGCTATGCAGGATCAGCACGAGGGTGGATGCGGCGAGCGCAAGAATGCCGCCGCGCGACCAGGACGACAGCACCGCGCCGTAGCAGAGCGCGACGCAGACCAGGAGGAAGGCGCGGGCGCGGCGGTCATGGGTCTCGCGCAACCAGAGGACCAGCAAGGGGATGGCCATGCAGACCGCGACCGCGAACTCGTTGTTGTCGCCGTACTGGCTGCCGGGCGGTCCGTAGACGCGATCCTGGAAACCGCTCATCACCGCCCAGTAGCCGCCCTTGACGGCAACCAGCATGATCGACAGCGCGACGACGACGGTCAGCGCATGGAGCTTGCGGCGCTCGTCGATCAGCAACAGGGTCAGGAGCAGCGGCGGCAGGATACGGGCGACCTGGTAGAACTTTTCCCAGGACTCCCAGGGCGCGACCGCGAAATAACTGGTCAGCGCGAACCACAGCCAAAGTCCGGGCAGGGCGTAGACCCGCCAGTCGCGTAGCCACAACGTGGGGGATAGAAAGTGGAGTCGACCGCGCAGGGCGGCATACGCCGTGCTGGCCACGACGACGCCGAACAGGCTGGCGTAAACCGGGAAGGTGCTCATGAATCCGGGGCTATAGCCCTGTGGGTGCAGATAACCGAGGACCGCCAGGCCGAGCAGCCCGAGCCAGGGGCGCAACCAGGCCAGCCAGGTGAAGCCGAGCAGAATGATCACCAGGGTGATGTCGCGTAGATGGATGCCATTATCGAACATGCCGGTTCAGTCCTCGTTATGGCGCGCGTTCCCGCGACGCCGACGCATGCTTGCCACGGGGGCGCGCAAGCGCGCTTGCCACATGCGCATCCCGAGGTAGCCGGCAATGCCGCCCACGCTTTCCAGAAACCAGTCGGTCGTATCCGGAAACTTGCCCGGCAACAGCACCTGGCCGAGTTCGATGCCCAGGGCGACGCCGATGATGGCCAGAACCGAGGTCGCCGCCGCGTAGCCGCGCCAGCGCCAGGACAGGCCGCTCACCCACCAGGCCAGGAGGCCGCCCAGGGGCGCGAAGAACAGGGTCTTGTGGAAGACCTCGGTGATGGCGCGGAACTCGGTGCCGAAGTAGTAGACCTGAAATGGCACACGGTTGAGGAAGTCCAGGCGTTCACGCGCGAAGTCGCTCTCGGCGCGGAAATCGAAGGGATACCAGAAGACGCCCATCAGAAGCAGGACCCAGCCCAGGGCGAGGGCCAGGCGTGACCAGGGGGTGGTCTGGCGGCGAGGGTCGTGGCGCGCGGGGGGGCGCCTGAACTGGCGCCCCCCCAGCCAGACGCCCAGTGTGGCGCCGAGGGCGCCGGTGAACAGGTCGGTGATGTCGCTCACCCGCGAGTAGACGAACAATTGCATGAATTCGAGGCCGGCCACCGCCAGGAAGGCCATGCGCCAGACCTTGGCGCCGTGGCGTCCGGGGCGCGCATGCCAGAGCCAGGCCAGGGGGACCCAGAGCAGGGCATCGGTGGCGAGTTCGAACAGGGCATGCGCGGGGTCGACGGGCAGTCCGGCGAAGGGGATGAGGTTGAGCTTGCCTTCCCGCCACTTGTGATAGATCTCGACCACACTGATCGTGAGGTCCAGCGGCAACAGGTTGTAGCCGATCAGCACGGCGAGGTAGACCCAGGCCGCGCGTTCCGCCAGCGCCGCCGGTTCGCGTTCGCGCAGCCAGCCGTCGTGCCAGGCCAGCAGGCGGCCACCGAAACCCCACCAGCAGGCGACGCCGATGAGCGCGCCGAGGGCTTCCGCCGCGATGTCGTTCTGCGACACCGTGCGCTGCGGGAAGAACAACTGGGTGAATTCGATGCCCAGGCTCAAGGCGGCCCCCGCCAGCCAGATCAGCAGCGTCAGCGCCGCCGCGAGCGCGGGCGGGCGTCCGTGCGCCAGGGCGCCGGTCCAGAGGAAGGTCAGTGGAATGAACAACAACAGGTTGGCCATCCAGTCGGCACGCGAGCCGATGCCCAGGTCGAGAAAGGGAATCTCGCGAAATGTCGCCACCGCCGTGTCCCAGGGCAGGGCGCGGTAATCGAGCGGTACCAGGCTGCCGTAGACGACGAACACCAGGTAGGGCAGGGCGAGCCAGGTCAGCAGTCCGCGTTGCCGGGCCAGCGCCTGGGCCGCAGGCCGACGGCGGGCGCGCGGTTCAGAAGTCATGTCGTGGCAACGGGCAGGGCGAGCGGTCGGCGCAGGCGCCCAACACCGACCCGCGCCGGAGGTGTCCGTCGATGTCCGTGTCGCTGTCCGGATAGTCCGCCAGGTCCGGCGTGTCCGGCCGCGTATCGCTGGCCAGGGGCGCGCGCGGCGCGAGGTCGAGTCGCCGCAGGTCCGTGTGAGGGTGGCGCAGGTGGCGCGCGGCCGCCGCGAGGTCGCCGCTCAGGTTGTCGCTCGCCTCGCCGCCGCTGATCGGCTGGCCGGCGAACACCAGATTGCGCCGCACCCGTTGCGGCCAGGCGGGCGGCGCGCCCTCGCGGGTCAGGATGCGGATGCCATGGCCTCGCGCCAGGATCGTGTTGTGGAAGATGTCCACCTGACGGGGAATGTCGTTGTGCGGTTGGATGTGGATCGCGTGACCCTGCGGGTTGACGAACACATTGGCGTAGAGGGCGAGATGGCCTTCACCCTGGAACAGGGCTTCGCTCGGGTTATGCCAGAAGACATTGCGGTAGATCAGGACGCGGTCCCGCGAACCGGGGCCTGTGCCTGGCGCGTGGCCGATCAGGACATTGGGACGGGCGGCGGGGTCGGGCCAGGCGGCTTCCTTGGAAAAGAAATTGCCGCGTATCACCGTGTCATGCCGCTCATGCGGGGCGGGCAGGGTGGACGGGCGCGACTTCTGGTGCTTGATCTGGAGGTTGTAGCCGATCGTGTCGCTCACCCGGTTGTCTTCGATGAGACCGGCGACGAAGGGGGCGGAGCCATCCGAATCACCGAAGTACATGCCGGTGCCCACACGCTCGATGCGGTTGCCGCGCACCACCCAGCCGTACGCCGGGCACTTGCTGGAGATGCCGACATTCTGCTGGCTGGCGGCGTGGTCATGGATATGGAGGCGTTCCAGGGTGATGAAGTGGGCGTAGCGGCTGTCGCCCTCGGCCTTCACCGCGTCGACCGGCAGGTCGCGTCCATCCAGTTCCAGGTCGCGGATCACCAGATGGCGAACATCGCGCAGGCTGATGGTGTTGTGGCCGGCGCGGGCGAGGAAACGGGTGCCCGGCGCGCCCGTGATGACGATGGGGCGCCCCGGTTCGCCGGAGAGGCCGCGCAGGGACAGGCCCCGCTCGTAATCCCCGGCGCGCAGGAAAAGATGGTCGCCGGCGCGCAGGCTGCCGAGCAGGGCGCGGTAGTCCTCGGGGCCGGCCTGATGATCGATGGCCCACGCCGCCGCGCCTGGCCAGGCCAGCAGCAGGCTCAGCAGGCGGGCGAGGGCTCGCATTGCTCGCAACGCGCGATTCCGGCCAGATCGAGGCTGTTTTCCAGGCGCCGCACCAGGCAGTGCGCGCTCTGGCGACCGGAATCCAGGACGATGTCGGCCGTCTCCATGTAGAGGGCGTGGCGCGCCAGATACAGTTCCTTGAGCTTCTTCAGCGGGTCGTCCGTCTGCAGCAGTGGGCGGTTCTTGTCATGCCGGGTGCGCAGGTAGAGCTCGCGCGGCTGGCATCTCAGATAGACCACGGTGCCGCGCGCCTTCAGATTGACGCGGTTTTCCGGGCGCAGCACGGCGCCGCCGCCGGTGGCCAGGACGATGCCCCGGCGCTGGCTGAGTTCGTCGATGATGCAGGCCTCGCGTTTGCGGAAGCCCTCCTCGCCCTCGATCTCGAAGATCGTGGGGATGGAGACGCCGCAACGCTCGACGATTTCATGGTCGGAGTCGACAAACGACAGGCCGCGGTGCCTGGCCAGCAATTTGCCTATGGTGGTCTTGCCGGAACCCATCAGGCCGACCAGGAAGATGTTTGAGCTCGGGATCATGGGCGCGATTGTAAACGGGCGCCGTCAGCCGCGTCGCCGCGCCAGCAGGGCATCCACCGCCGCTTTCAGGTCGCCGTCCGGCAGTTGCGCGTCGAGATCGCGGAAGGCGGCCAGCGCGGCCGCGCCGATGTCGCGTTTCTCGCGCTTTTCAGGCAGGGTCCAGTCGGCGCGGATTTTCACCTTCACGGTCAGGACATCGGTCGGCGCCGCGGCTTCGGAAACCTCGCCAGAGTCGGTTCTGGGGCGGGCCGGCGATCGGTTCGACAACGCCCGCGCCACCCCGGTAGCCTGGCTGCGCACCCGGCTGGCGGCGGCGCCGTTGGCGCAGTAGATCAGCGCGGTGTCACCCTGGATCGCCGCCACCCGGCAGGCGCGCGCCACCGCCGCCGGCACCACGCCCGCGAATCGGCGGTTGAGTTCGCGCAGGCGCTCGGCTTCCGGCAACGCCACCGCCAGGGTGGGGTCGCCGCGGAGAATGCCGCGGATGCGTTGCAGGGGGGAAGGGCGATAGGCCATGGCTGAAGAATGGGGGCGAGGCGTTCGTCAAGACAGCCTTAAGGGGGGCTGAAACAGCGGTATGGTAGCATTCGCGGATTCTCCGAAATCCCACCTATCTCCTTCATTTTTCATGATTTCCAACCTACTCAAGAAAGTCTTCGGCAGCCGTAATGACCGTCTGCTGAAACAGTGCCGGGGTGTCGTCGCCAGGATCAACGCGCTGGAGGCCGGCTATCAGGCGCTCAGCGATGATCAACTGCGTGGCAAGACCGACGAATTCCGGGCCCGTCTGGAAAAGGGCGAGACCCTCGAATCGCTGCTGCCGGAAGCCTTCGCCGCGGTCCGCGAGGCCGCCGTGCGGGTGCTTGGCATGCGTCATTTCGATGTGCAGCTGATCGGCGGCATGGCGCTGAACGATGGCAAGATCGCGGAGATGCGGACGGGCGAGGGCAAGACGCTGATGGCCACGCTGGCCGCCTACCTCAATGCCCTTCCGGGCCAGGGCGTGCACATCGTCACCGTCAACGACTATCTGGCCAGCCGCGACGCCGAGACCATGGGGCGCGTCTACGGTTTTCTCGGCCTGACCACGGGGTGCAACCTGTCCCGGCTCGATCACGAGCAGAAGCAGGCCGCCTATGCCGCCGACATCACCTACGGCACCAACAACGAATTCGGCTTCGACTACCTGCGCGACAACATGGTGTTCGAGCCGTCGCAGCGGGTGCAGCGGCCGCTCAACCACGCCATCGTCGACGAGGTGGACTCGATCCTGATCGACGAGGCGCGCACGCCCCTGATCATCTCCGGCCAGGCCGACGACAACGTCGCCATGTATCAGGCGATGAACGCCTTGCCGCCGCGCCTCGAACGCCAGGAGCGGGACAACAAGGCCGACGAGCCGGAGGAAAGCCGTTGCCCGGTCGGCGATTATGTCGTCGACGAGAAGGCGCACCAGGTGACCCTGACCGAGCGCGGCCACGAGCGGGTGGAGCAGATCCTCGCCGAGCTCGGCATCCTCGAGCCCGGCACCAGCCTCTACGACCCCGCCAACATCACCCTGATGCACCACGTCTACGCCGCCTTGCGCGCGCACGTGCTGTATTTCAAGGACCAGCACTACGTGGTGCAGAACAACGAGGTGATGATCGTCGACGAATTCACCGGCCGCCTGATGCAGGGCCGCCGCTGGTCCGACGGCCTGCACCAGGCGGTGGAGGCCAAGGAGGGCGTGGCGATCCAGCGCGAGAACCAGACGCTGGCCTCGATCACCTTCCAGAACTTCTTCCGCATGTACAAGAAGCTGTCCGGCATGACCGGCACGGCGGATACGGAGGCCTACGAATTCCAGCAGATCTACGGTCTTGAGACGGTCATCATCCCGACCAACCTGCCGATGATCCGCCGCGACATGAACGACCTGGTCTACCGCACCGCCGAGGAGAAATGGAAGGCCGTGGTCGAGGACCTGCGCGATTGTCATCAACGCGGTCAGCCGGTGCTGGTGGGCACGACCTCGATCGAGGTGAACGAATTCCTCTCCGGCCTGCTCACCCGAGCCAAGCTGCCGCACCAGGTGCTCAACGCCAAGCAGCACGACCGGGAAGCCCAGGTGGTGGCTCAGGCCGGCCTGCCCGGCGCCATCACCATCGCCACCAACATGGCCGGTCGCGGCACCGACATCGTGCTGGGCGGCAGCATTGCCAAGGAACTCGACCTGATCCGTCTCGCCGAGAACCTCTCCGACGAGGAAAAGGCCAGCCGCACCGCCGCGCTCAAGGCGGACTGGAAGCCGCGGCATGCCGCCGTGATCGAAGCCGGCGGCCTGCACATCATCGGCACCGAGCGACATGAATCCCGCCGCGTCGACAACCAGTTGCGCGGCCGCTCCGGCCGCCAGGGCGACCCCGGTTCCTCACGCTTCTACCTTTCGCTGGACGATCCTCTGCTGCGCATCTTCGGCGGCGAAAGGCTGAAGTCCATCATGGACCGTCTGAAGATGCCGGAAGGCGAGGCCATCGAACACCCCATGGTCAACCGCTCCCTGGAGTCGGCGCAGCGCAAGGTGGAACAGCGCAACTTCGACATCCGCAAGCAATTGCTCGAATACGACGACGTCGCCAACGACCAGCGCAAGGTCATCTACACCCAGCGCAACGAGTTGCTTGAAACCGATGATGTCTATGAAGGCATCCTCGGCATGCGTGCCCAGGTGCTGAACGATCTCATCAACCTCTATCTGCCTCCGGGCAGCCTTGCTGAACAGTGGGACGTGGCCGGTCTCGAACAGGCTCTGGCCGGACAGTATCAGCTGCATTGCCCGGTCCAGGCCTGGCTGGATGCCGATGAGCGCCTGGATGAACAGGGTGTGCGCGATCGCGTCCTGGAAACGGCCAACCAGTCCTACGAGGCCAAGATCGAGCTGGCTGGCGCCCCGGGCATGCGCAACTTCGAGCGCGCCATCCTGCTGCAAAGCCTGGACAGCCACTGGCGCGAGCATCTGGCGGCGATGGATCACCTGCGCCAGGGCATCCACCTGCGCGGCTACGCGGCGAAGAACCCGAAGCAGGAGTACAAGCGGGAAGCCTTCGAACTGTTCGAGCGCATGTTGGGCACCATCGCCGAGGAGGTCACCCAGGTCACCCTCACCGTGCAGATCCGCGGTGCCGAGGATGTCGAGGAAGTCGAAGCCCAGGACAACCTCAGCAACGTGCGCTACCAGCACGCCGACTATGAGGAAGCCCTGGCCAACGCCGCCGAGGAGACCGCCGCCGGCCCGCATCCCTTCGAACGCGAACACGTCAAGATCGGCCGCAACGATCCCTGTCCGTGTGGATCGGGCAAGAAATACAAGCACTGCCACGGCAAGCTGTCCTGAGGGCAGGCACACGGGGGAAAGATCCAAGGTTCGGGGAACGCCTGGGGCTTTCCCCTTGAACCTTGGCGCTTGAACCTATACCCTAGAGAAACGCTCAACAATTAGCTCCTTGCCATGCCCTATTACATCTACAAGATCGGCGGTCCCTTCAAACTCCTGGAAAAACAGGGTCAGGCCGACTCTTTCAAGGAAGCCAAGGCCATCGCCAATGATCTGCGCCGTGAACTCGATCCGAATGAGGGCTACGTGGTGAAAATGATCTTCGCCGAGACCGAGCTCGCCGCCGAGGACACGCTCTCGCAGCCACGCGAGCTCGACGCCTCGCTCGCCGGCGACGACTACTGATCGCGGGGCAAGAGCCCGCTCCGACACATGTCCGGCTATAACGAGGAAGCCTACAAGCAGGCGCGTGACGCGGCGATCAATCGCCCCTGTCCCTTCGAACGCGCGCTGCTCTCCCACTGTGTCAGTTGCATGCACGCGCGCAAGTTGCTGCTGGCGGAACGGGAAGCCATTTCCTGCGGCCATGAAACCGCCAGCGACCTGTGCAAGACGCTGCATGAATCGCTGCATCACAACGCCCGCTTCGCGCTGCACATGGACCCCAACCAGCCCTGGCCGTTCGGCAAGGAGATCCGGGCGCAGTGCGGCGGCCTGCTGGGTTTGAAGGAAGTGTTGGCGGCGGCGTCGGTCGATGTCGCCACCCTGGTCGGGACCGGGCTGCGCCGCTACGGTGACATCGCGGACTTCCCCTATTCGGAAATCATGCGCGGCGTCGTGCATTACGAGCCGCGCAAGAAGCGGCCGTAGGCGCTGGAAGGGGCGAGCGACCGCGCGGCCGCCGGCAACGCTACCCCAGCAATGCCATCAGCCGTCGCGCCGCCAGCGTCGCGCCCTCCACCGCCGGCGCGGGCCTGGCCGGTTCGGCCAGGAGCCGAGTGATCAGCGCGCCGATGTCCGCATCGAACAATTGCGCCTCCTCGATCGCCGCGGCCCGCGCATGGGTGTGGAGCCATGCCCTCAGATAAGGGGTTTCCGGCCAGTCCGGGCGGTCGACATAGAGCACCGGCCTGGCGTTGGCGGCGGCCTCCACGAAACTGCCATAGCCGACCTTGGTGACCAGGACATCGCTGGAAGCGAGCAGGTCGATGAAGGGCAATCCGGCGCGCGAGAAGGGAATGACGGCCGAGCCCCGGTCGCCCCAGTCGTCCGGCACCAGCCAGCGCACACCCTCGAGCGCCGGCAACGGCCGGGCGGCGCGATAGCCGATGCCCCCCAATCCGATCAGGACCAGACGTTCCGATGCGTCCAGGCCGAGGCGCTCGCGCAGTTCCCTGTCGCGCGCAACGCCCAGGGCGGCGATCGGCGGCAGGGCCTCCCGGTTCTCCAGCCAGTCCATGGGCATGGCCGGGGTGGCGCGCAGGAAGGCGCGCGCCGAACGGTAGGCCGCCGTCATCTGCGCCAGCACCTCGGTCATGCCGGGCTCCGCCGCCAGGTAGGCGCCCGCGATGTCGACCCAGTTCAGAGAACACAGGCCGACGCCGGGAATCCCGGCATGGGCGGCGGCGGCCAGGGGCAGGCAGGCGGCATCGGCAAGTACGCCGCTGATGCCCCGGGTGAGTAGCCAGTCCGCTTCGCGCGCCAGCCGCGCTTCCCAATCCCGATGAAAATCAAGGTAGGCGGCACGGCTCGCCTCCAGGTCGACCCGCACCGCGTCATGCATCACCAGACCGACATCGGCCGCTTCATGCCGGTGCTGGAAGGGGGCGTCGATGCGCGCCGACAGGGCGGCCCCGGAAATGCCGCTCCAGACCGTGAAGGTCAGTTCCGGCCGCGCCGCATGCAGGGCATTGAGCACCGGCGCGGCCTGCGCCAGGTGGCCGAGACCATGATGGCTGATGGCGATCAGCAGGTGGCTCACAGGGGCAGGTTCTGTTGCAGCAGTTCCTTGAGCAGCGGCACCGATACCGGGCGCTTGCGGCTCAGGGAGAAGGTGTCGAGGGCATCCACGATGGCGAGCAGACGCGGCAGGTCGCGGCGGCAGTGGT
>CAZONS010000089.1:0-11796 GCA_964581195.1 uncultured Thiobacillus sp.
AAGACAGCTTTTTGATCTGATCCAGCACGACCGTATTCATATCAAGCTCCTCAAGCATCGTCATTTCCGCCCGCCATCAATCCTTCAACAAACTATCCAGCGTCAAAGCCTTGGGCTTCACCAGCCAGAAACGGTTCACCACATCGGCGAAGTTGTCCAGCATCCACTGCGCGCGGGCGGAGCCGGTGTAGAGCAGGTGCTTGCTCAGCTTCTCGCGCAGGAAGGCGCGCAGTTCGCTGGTCTTTTCGTCGTTGATGCGGTTGATGTCGATCAGCTCGTTGTTGTACTTCTCGGCGAAGTGGCCGTCCTCGTCGTAGACCAGGGCGAAGCCGCCGGTCATGCCGGCGCCGACGTTGAGGCCGGTGTTGCCGAGCACGACGACGCAACCGCCGGTCATGTATTCGCAGCAGTGTTCGCCCACCCCTTCCACCACCGCCAGGGCGCCGGAGTTGCGCACGCCGAAGCGCTCGCCGGCCATGCCGGCCGCGTACAGCTCGCCGCCGGTGGCGCCATACAGACAGGTGTTGCCGATGATGCTGGCCTGATGCGCGACGAAGGCGGAACCCTGGTGCGGATAGACGATGAGGCGGCCGCCGGACATGCCCTTGCCGACATAGTCGTTGGCGTCGCCCTCGATCTCCATCGTAAGACCTCGGTGGTTCCAGACGCCGAAGCTCTGGCCGGCGGAGCCGGTCAGCTTGATGTGCAGACAGTCGGGCGGCAGGCCCTCGGCGCCGTGGGCGCGGGCGATCTCGCCGGACAGCCGCGCGCCGATGGAACGGTTGACGTTGCGCACCGCGTATTCCAGCCGCTGCGGCGTCCTGGCCAGGATGCCCGGGAGCGCGTCCTTGACCATCTGCTCGGCCAGTTCGCCCTTGTCGAAGGAGGGATTGGACGCTTCGACACAGAACCGCGGCTGGTCGGCGGCGATGCTGCCCTGGGACAACAGCACATCGAGCTTGAGCCGGCCCTGCTTGTCCGTCTCGCCGGGCAGCAGATCCAGCAGGTCGGTGCGGCCGATCAGGTCCTCGAAGCGGGCGACGCCCAGCGCCGCCATCCACTCGCGGGTCTCGCGCGCGACGAAGGTGAAGTAGTTGATCACCATCTGCGGCAGGCCGATGAAGAACTGCTTGCGCAGACGGGCATCCTGGGTGGCGATGCCGGTGGCGCAGTTGTTGAGGTGGCAGATGCGCAGATACTTGCAGCCCAGGGCGATCATCGGCGCGGTGCCGAAGCCGAACGATTCGGCGCCGAGGATGGCGGCCTTGACCACGTCGAGACCGGTCTTGAGGCCACCATCGGCCTGCACCCGCACGCGGCCGCGCAGGCCGTTGGCGCGCAGCACCTGCTGCGCCTCGGTGAGTCCCAGTTCCCACGGGGTGCCGGCGTATTTCACGGAGGTCAGGGGCGAGGCGCCGGTGCCGCCGTCATAACCGGAGATGGTGATGAGGTCGGCATAGGCCTTGGCCACGCCGGCGGCGATGGTGCCGACCCCCGGCTCCGCCACCAGCTTCACGGACACCAGCGCCTTCGGGTTGACCTGTTTCAGGTCATAGATCAGTTGCGCCAGATCCTCGATGGAGTAGATGTCATGGTGCGGCGGCGGCGAGATCAGGGTGACGCCGGGCTTGGTGCAGCGCAGCTTGGCGATGTGCGGCTCCACCTTCTTGCCCGGCAACTGGCCGCCCTCGCCGGGCTTGGCGCCCTGCGCGACCTTGATCTGCAGGACCTCGGCGTTGACCAGGTAATGCGCGGTGACGCCGAAACGACCGGAGGCCACCTGCTTGATCTTGGACATCTTGATGGTGCCGTAGCGGGCCGGGTCTTCACCGCCCTCGCCGGAGTTGGAACGGCCGCCGATGGTGTTCATGCCTTCCGCCAGCGCCTCGTGCGCCTCCGGCGAGAGGGCGCCGAGCGACATGCCGGCCGAGTCGAAGCGCTTGAGGATGGCTTCGAGCGGCTCCACCGCATCGATGGCGATCGGGGACTCGGAAAGCTTCAGCTTCATCAGGTCGCGCAGCATCGCCACCGGACGGTCGTTCACGCTGGCGGCGTATTTCCTGTAGGCGTCATACGAGCCGGTCTGCACGGCCGCCTGCAACTCCTGCACCACGTCCGGGTTGTAGGCGTGGTATTCCTCGCCATGCATGAACTTGAGCAGGCCGCCGGCGGGAATCGGGCGCAGCGGGTTGAAGGCGGCGCGATTGAGCTTCTGCTGATCCGCCTCGAAATCCTCGAAGTTGGCGCCGGAGACGCGGGAGACGGAGCCCTTCAGGCAAAGGCCGACGACATCCTCGTGCATGCCCACCACCTCGAACAACTGGGCGCCGCGATAGCTGGCGATGGCGGAGATGCCCATCTTGGACATGACCTTGAGCAGGCCCTTGTCGATGCCCTTGCGGTAGTTCATCAAGGCCTTTTCGGCGGGCAGCTTGACCTCGCCACCGCGCACCATCTGGAGGATGGACTGATAGGCGAGGTAGGGATACACGGCGGTGGCGCCATAGCCGATCAGGGCGGCGATCTGGTGTGGATCGCGCGCGGCGCCGGTCTTCACCACGATGTTGGCGTCGCAGCGCAGGCCGGCGGCGATCAGGGCATGGTGCACGGCGCCGGTGGCGAAGAGGGCGGGAATGGTGAGGGTGTCCGGCGAGATCGTGCGGTCGGACAGCACCACCATCACCTTGCCGGCATTCACCGCTTCCACCACGTCGGCGGCGAGCTTCTCCAGCGCCGCCTTGAGGTGGGTCTGTTTCGGGTCGTACTGAAGATAGAAATGCGCCGCCGCGTAGGCCGGATCGTCGCTGCTGGTGATCGCCTTGTAGGTGTCGTTGGACAGCACCGGCGAGTTCAGGGCGATGCGGTCGGCGTGCTTCGGGGTTTCCTCGAACAGGTTCATCTCGCGCCCGAACACGGTGTGCAGGGACATGACGATGGCCTCGCGGATCGGATCGATCGGCGGGTTGGTGACCTGCGCGAACTGCTGACGCAGGTAGTCGAATGGCGAGCGCACCTTTTGCGACAGCACCGCCATCGGCGTGTCGTCGCCCATCGAGCCGACCGCCTCCTGTCCATCCTCGGCAAGCACGCGGATGACCTGATCGAGCTCCTCGAAGCTGACGTTGAACAGCTTCTGGTGGGTGGCGACGCTGGCGGCAT
The DNA here is from genome assembly GCA_964581195.1 of uncultured Thiobacillus sp. Lineage (GTDB taxonomy): Bacteria > Pseudomonadota > Gammaproteobacteria > Burkholderiales > Thiobacillaceae > PFJX01. Next base: position 3,160 of record CAZONS010000089.1, read on the forward strand.
CCATGGCCGGATAGTCGGAATCCTGCTCCAGCCCGAATTCGACGCGGCGGCCGGCGGCCTTGAGCCAGTCGCGGTAGGGATGGCGGTTCTTGAGCTGGGCGTCGATGTCCTCCGGCAGCAGGAAGGTGCCGGCTTCCAGATCGGCGGCGACCATCTGGCCGGGACGCACCCGGCCCTTGGCGACGATGTTGTCGGGGCCGCCGTAATCCCAGACGCCGACCTCGGACGCGATGGTGACGTAGCGATCCTTGGTGATGACGTAGCGGGCCGGACGCAGGCCGTTGCGGTCGAGCAGGCAGACGCCGTAACGGCCGTCGGTCATGACGATGCCGGCGGGGCCGTCCCACGGCTCCATGTGCATGGAGTTGTACTCATAGAACGCGCGCAGGTCCGGGTCCATGTTGGTGACGTTCTGCCAGGCCGGCGGCACCATCATGCGCAGGCTGCGGAACAGCCCGGCGCCACCCATGACCAGACCTTCGAGCATGTTGTCGAAGCTCATCGAGTCGGAGCCCTTGAAGCCCACCATCGGCCGCACATCGTCCATATGGGGAATCAGCGGGCTCTGGAATTTCTGCTCGCGCGCCCGCGACCAGTTGCGGTTGCCCTGCACGGTGTTGATCTCGCCGTTGTGGGCGAGGTAGCGGAACGGCTGCGCCAGCCGCCATTCCGGCCAGGTATTGGTGGAGAAGCGCTGGTGGAACACCGCCAGCGCGGAAGCGAAGCGCTCGTCGTTGAGGTCGGGATAGAACACCGGCAGGTATTCCGGCATCACCAGGCCCTTGTAGGAGATCACCCGGCCGGAAAGCGTCGGCATGTAGAAGGTGGCATCCGTTTCCGCGACCGCCTTTTCCACCTTGCGCCGCGCGATGTACAGCTTGCGCTCGAAGATGTCGGCGTCGACGCTGTCCGGGCAGTTGACGAACAGTTGCTCGATCTCCGGCAGGCTCTTCAGGGCGTATTCACCCAGCGCGGAATTGTCGGTGGGCACCTTGCGGAATCCGGCCGGCTCCAGGCCCTCGGCCTTCAACGCCTGGACCAGGAGATCGCGTGCGCGCTGCGCGAGGCTGGCGTCCTGGCTGAGGAAGACGAGGCCGGCGGCATAGCGGGCGTTCAGGGTGAAACCGGCTTCCGCCGCCACCGTGCGCAGGAAGCTGTCCGGCTTCTTGAACAACAGGCCGCAGCCGTCACCCGACTTGCCATCGGCCGCCACCGCGCCGCGGTGGGTCATGCACGCCAGCGAGGAAATCGCGGTGGCCACCAGCTTGTGCGTGGCCTGGTCATCCAGTTGCGCGATGAGGCCGAACCCGCAGCTATCCTGCTCAAAGTCCGGGCTGTACAGCGTGCCACCAAGGCTGTTTTGTCGATCATCCATTATCGTCGGGCCGATCAAGTGGTCCGCGCAAGGCGCACGGACGCAAGGTAAAAAAGGGCGGAAATTCTAGCTTGAACAAGGACTTCCCGCCAGATGGCGAATTTGGCGCGGTTTGCCTCAATTCCGGTGGTCAGGCTGGCTGGCGCGAGCGCCATCGTAAGCCTGCGCGTACCCCGCCAGCCCCATCAGGCTCCGCACCAGGCCGTAGGCCAGCCAGGAGGCGAAGCGCGCGGTCCAGGGAATCGCGCGCCAGGCCTGGCGGTGGATGCGGTGGGCGCCACGATCGCGGGCATGCAGGATGCGTTCGCGCAATTCCAGCGCGAAGCCCGCGTCGTGCGACACCAGATTGGCTTCGCGCGCCAGCAACAGGCTGAAAGGGTCGATGTTGCTGGACCCCACCGTCGCCCAGTGACCGTCGACGACCGCCGCCTTGGCGTGCAACTCGCTGCGGTGGTACTCATACACCTCCATGCCGTTTTCCAGGAAAAAGCGGTAGAGGGCGCGGCTGGCGGCCTGGTAGAGCAGGTGGTCGGTATGACCCTGGATCACCAGGATCACCTTCACGCCGCGGCGCGCGGCCTGCGCCAGCGCCCGGCGGAAACGGCGACCGGGCAGGAAGTAGGCATTGGCGATGAGGATTTCCTCGCGGGCATGGCCGATGGCCTTGAGGTAGGCGCGTTCGATGGATCGGCGCCGGTGCAGGGTGTCGCGGGTCAGGAATTCCGCGCGCTGCGTCCCGACCACCTGGGTATCCGCGCGCAGCCAGGCATCCTCGCCGCGGCGCAGACCCATCCGGCTCCATTCCAGCAGGCGCCAGAGGCGGCGGGCGGCGGCGTGGATGTCGGCCACCAGCGGCCCCCGCGCCTCGACGGCGAAATCCTCGCGCGGCGCGGCCAGATTGCGGCCGGTATGGTCATCGACGACATTGATGCCGCCGACGAAACCGATTCGCGCGTCGATCACCGCAAGCTTCCTGTGCATGCGCCGCAGGCGATGTCGGCGCAGGCGCATGAGACCGCGCTCCGGCCGGTAGAACTGCACATCGACGCCGGCGCCGCGCAACGCCGCGATCAGCGCGGGCGCGAGGCCGCGGGAGCCGAAACCATCCAGGAGCAGACGGCAGACGACACCTCGCCGCGCCGCCCGCTGGAGGGCGGCCGCCACGTCGCGGCCGGCCGCATCGTCGCTGAAGATGTAGCTTTCCAGGTGGATCTCGTGGCGCGCCGCATCCATCGCGGCGATCAAGGCGGGAAAGTACCGGGCGCCGTTCTCGAGCAGGGTCAGCCGGTTGCCCGGACGGATCATAGCGGCTGGAGTTGCGCGGTCAGCGCCGCGTGGTCGGACAGCCGCCGCCAGTGCTGACCGTGCAGCACCTTGGCGGCGGCGACGGCGAAGCCGCGCACATAGATGCGATCCAGGGAGAGCATGGGCATGACCGCGGGGAAACTGCGCGCGGGTTGACCGTGGGCGAGGTCGAACACCTCGCGCAGTCCCAGTTCCTCGCCGAGGTAGCCGCAACTGCGGCGACGCCAGTCGTTGAAATCGCCAGCGATGATCAGGGGCGCGTTGTCGGGCACCACGGCGCGGATGCGCTCGGCCAGCAGGCGCACCTGTTTCCTGCGGCCGGATTCGTTCAGCGCCAGGTGCAGGCAGATGGCATGCAGCGGCTGCTCGAGCGTGGGCACATCGAGTTCGCAATGGAGCATGCCGCGACTCTCGAACACATGCGCGGAGATATCGACGTTCTCCCATTTGAGGATGGGGTAGCGCGAGAGGATGGCATTGCCGTGATGGCCATGTTCGTAGACGGCGTTGCGACCATAGGCCATGTCCCGCCAATTGCCCTCGGCGAGGAACTCGTGCTGCGGACCGGCCGGCCAGTTGCCGTGACGGTCGCCGCGGTGCGCGTGCAGACCCTGTACCTCCTGCAGGAACAGGATGTCCGGGTTGATGCCATGCAGACGCTCGCGCACATCGTGCAACACCACGCGGCGATTGAAAAAGGACATCCCCTTGTGAATGTTGTAGCTGGCGATGCTGAGGCCGTTCAGGCCGGGCTCAGTGGGCCGCATCTTTCTCGCTGGCGGATTTCTTTCCGGTCTCTGCCTCACCCTCGTCCACCTCGGCGTCCACCTTCTTGGACTTCTTCCTGGGCGCGGGTTCCGGCGGCATCAGCGCCTCGGGGGGAATGGTGGGTTCGACGGCCACGATGTTGTTCTTGGCCATGTACTCGTTCATTTCCTTCCAGCCGGCGTAGATGGCGGGTTTCGACGCCTCGGCATTGAGCCGGTAACAGTCTTCCAGGCCACGCCCGGCGTGCCGGCAGGCGCCACCGATGGCCTTGCCTTCCGCCTCGACGCGAACGGGGTCGGGAAATCCCGCGCGTTCCTTGATCTGATCGCAACCGGCCAGCAACAGGATGAGCGTGATCAACAGGCTTTTCATGGACTCCCCTCAGCGCATCCGCCGTTCGGCCTCGTCGCCCACGGCTTCGAAGCGGGCACGCACCTCGCTTTCGATGAAATAGTCGGAAACCAGCGGCGGCAGTGGCGTCAGGGGCAGGACGTGGGCCTGGTAAAGGAGCGTGACCGGCGAACGGTCGCCGACGATGCGCCATTCCCCCGACATGCTCGCCACCTTGCCGGAAACCGCGCGGAATCGCAGTGACTGGCCGGGCTGTTCTTCCATGGCCAGCACCACGCGATCGGGCATGATGAAGGCGAACAGGCCGGCATCGGCGATCTGCTCGACCCGCTTGGGCGTCCCCGGCGAGGACACGACCCGGCTCGACACCATGTCCGGGATGAAGGCGGCGAGGCGGTTGTAATCGGTGATGGTGTTCCACACGGTCGACGCGTCGGCATAGACCACCTGGCTGGCTTCCACCCGTACCCCGCGCAGCCCGGAGTCGACCTTGACCCGCGCCTGACCCGCCAGCGCGCCGCTCGCCAGCAGACACAGGAACAGCCCCCCCAGCCAGCGCCGGGCCTGCTCCAGCGGGAACATCCCATGCCTCTTCATTGGGTCTTGCGCCTTTGCATGCGACTCTCCATCTCGCGCGAGAACGTCTCCACCCACGCCCGAACCTGCTGTTCGGCGATGGCGGGCGCCAGCGGTGGCGGGAAAGGCGACTTCATCATATCCATGTTCATTTGATAGACCAGCCGGAAGGGTTGTTGTTTCCCGGAAGGCTCAAGACGCCATTCGCCCCGCACGTCCTTGAACGGACCGGAGAGAAACACGATGGACAAGCCGGTTTCGGGTGATTCCTCGACGCGCATGGTACCGTCATAGCGCATGCGGAACATGCCGGTTGCCACCTCGCCGCGCTGTTCGATGGTTCTGGTATTTCCCGCCGTGGCCACGACCCGATTGACCTGGATGCCCGGCACGAACTCGGGGAAATGCGCGTAATCGGTGAGCACGGCCCAGGCGACCTCCGGCGAAGCGCGCGTTTCCAGCCAGCCCTCGACGCTGAGCTGGGTGCCGGCCTGACGCACGCTGACCTGCATGCCTGGCGCGGCCCAGGCTGGCGCAAGCGGTACGAACAGGGAAAAAACAAGGGCAAAATAGCGCGCGGTCTTCATGGACGCGAGTATATCCACCCTCCACGCTCTCGGGAGTTGCGCTTGCTCACTATCCTGCGTTCCCATCGCCTCACCGACTTCGCGCTGGTCGCCGCGCTGCTGCTCGGGGCCTGGGCCTACTTTGCCATGCCGCGCGCGCAGTACCCGGAGGTGAACCTCAACTGGGTGGCGGTCGCGGTGATCTGGCCGGGCGCGGCGGCACAGGATGTGGAGCGGGAAATCACACTGCCGCTCGAAGCCGCCGCCCGCAGGGTGGCGGATGTGCGGCTGGTGACGGCCACCTCGCGCGACAACGTGGCCACCCTGCTGGTGCGCTTCAACGACATTCCCCATGGACGCTTCGAGCGCCGTCTCGCCACCCTCGACCGCGAGATCCGCCAGGCGGCCTCCGGTTTTCCCCGCGAGGCGCGGCCACCGCAAGTACTGGAACTGACTTCCTCCAACTTTTTCCCCACCGCGATGGTGGCGGTGAGCGGCGATGCCGCCGATGGCGGCGTCTGTCGCCTGGCCGAGGCCGCGCGCGACCAGCTCGAACGCCTGCCGGGGGTGGCGCGCGTCTGGTCCTATGGCCTGCGCGAGCGCGAACTGGCGGTCGATTTCGATCCCCAGGCCCTGCGTCAGCGGAATGTCTCGCCGGAAACCCTGGCGCGCGCGGTGGCCGATCAGGCGCATACCTATCCGGCCGGCATGGCGGACCTTTCCGGGCGCCGCTATGCGATCCGCGTCGAGGGCCTCTCCGCGAACCCCGACTTCCTCGCCGAACTGCCCATCGCCGACGCGAACGGCAAGCCGGTGCCGCTGCGCGAGCTGGCCGAGGTGCGCCAGGGTGTCGGCCCGGCGCGGGAACTGGTGCGGCTGGATGGCAGGCCGGCGGTGCTGCTCTCGGTGATCAAGGCGGAGAACGTCAACACCCTCGACCTGACCGGCGCCGTGCGGGATCTGGTGGCCAGCAAGAACAAGGCGTTCGGGGACGAGGTCTACACCCTGCTCGACGACCAGAGCGACAGTACCCGCGAGGCCATCGGCGTGATGGAGGCCAACGCCCTGTTCGGTCTCGCGGTGGTGCTGGCCGTCACCTGGTTCTTCCTCGGCGGGCGGCTCGCCCTGCTCACCAGCCTGGGGGTGCCGTTCGCCCTGGCGACGATGTTCCTGGCGTTGTACCTGCTCGGCCAGACCCTCAACGTATCGGTCCTGCTCGGTGTCGCCATCGTCCTCGGCATTCCGCTCGATGACGCCGTGGTGGTGGCCGATGCCATCCGCGTGCGCCTGGCCACGGGCATGAACCGCCTCGACGCGGTCACTGGCGCGCTGAAGGAGGTCGCCCGTCCGGTCACCGCCTCGGTGTTCGCCACCTGTCTGGCGTTCGCGCCGCTGTTGCTGCTGCCCGGCCTGCTCGGGCGCTTCATGTTCGTGACGCCGCTCACCGTCATCGTCACCCTGATCGCCAGCCTGATCGCCTCGCTCTGGCTGCTGCCGCGCCATGTCGTGGCCTGGGGCGACAAGGCACCGCCGACGGGTTGGCGCGACCGGGTCGGTATCCGGCTGCGCCGTCATTACGGGCGGCTGCTGGCGCGCGCCTTTCGCCACCCGCTGCCGGTCATGGCATTGTTCAACGCGCTCTTCCTGGTCGCCGGCCTCTCCCTGGCGCTGGAATGGGTGAAACCGCGCTGGTTCGCCTCCGACCCGTTGCGGGTGTTCAACCTCAACCTGCAGATGCCCCCCGCCACCGGCATGGAAGCCACCCTGCAAGCCACCCGCGCCCTGGAGCAGGCGGCGCGCGGTGTCGCCAGGCCCGGCGAGCTTCAGGCGTCGCTGGCCATGGCCGGCCTCCAGTTCACGCCCAGCGAGATGGTGCTGGGCGAGCATCTCGGTCAGGTCACCCTGAGTCTGGCGCCAGAGTCCGCGGGCGCCCGTCCGGTGGCGGAATTCGTCGCCGCGCTGCGCCCGGAGTTGAAGGTGGCGGGTGCCGAGAACATCTCGGTGCAGGTGCTCTCCGCCGACCTGCCCATGCTTTCCAGCCTGACCCTGCGCCTGTCCGGCGCGCCCCTGGCGGATTTGAGCGTGGCCGCCCAGGCGCTGGAACGCGAACTGGCGGCGACACCGGGTTTCACCGACGTGCGCAACGACGCCACCTTCAGCCAGCCGCGCATCGTCCTCAAGGTCGATGCCGCGGCCGCCGCCCATGCCGGACTCGATCCGTTCAAGCTCGCCGGCCTGATCCGACTGCACTTCGAGGGCGTGCCGGTGGGCAAGGTGATGGAGGGAGAGGAAACCCTCAACGTGGTGGTGCGGGGCCAGCCGCTGGACGAGGCCGGCATGCGCCGCCTGCTGTCCGAGACCTGGCGCCTGCCGGACGGCCGCGAGATCGATCCCGGCGAACTGTTCACCATGCAGTTCGAAAGCACGCCCGGGGAACTGCGCCGGGTGGATGGCGCGCGCACGGTCAGCCTGCACGCGAGCTTCGACCAGGATCGCGTGACGGCGCGCCAGGCAGTCGCGGCGGTGGAGGGCGCCTGGGCGAAACTGGCGAGCAAGCATCCCGCCGTCCGTCTGACTCAGGGCGGCGAGATGGAGGATGTGAAAACCAGTCTCAACGACCTGCTGCTCTACCTGCTGCTCGGATCAGGCCTGATGTACGCCTGGCTGGCGGGACAGTTCGGCCGCCTGGCCCTGCCCCTGGTCATCCTCGCGACGGCGCCCATGGCCCTGGCCGGGGTCGTCATCGGCCTGCTGGTCGGCGGCCAGCCGATCACGCTCTACACCTTGTATGGCGGCGTCGCGCTGACCGGCGTCGCGGTCAACGCCTCCATCGTCCTGGTGTCCGCGGGCGAGGATCGGCTGGCGCTGGGCATGCAGCCGCTCGCCGCCGCCTTCCATGCCGCCCGCCGCCGCCTGGTGCCGATCATCATCACCACCCTCACGGTGATCGGCGGACTCATCTCGCTGGCCTTCGGCTGGGGGGGCGATTCCCTGCTCTGGGGGCCGCTGGCTTCCGCCATCGTCTGGGGACTGGCCGTGGCCACGCCGCTGACCCTGTTCGTCACCCCCCTGCTGCACGCGGGCCTGATGCGCGGACGGCTGCGCCGCGAAGCCGGCGAGCCCCCCGACGCGCGGCGGCGACGCGCGGAAATTCACGGATAATTCCACCACTCGCCATTCATCCAACCGCATTGAACGAGAGGCCGCCCCATCATGCTGCTGGGTTTCGTCATCCTTTATCTGGTCGTATCCATCGGCATCGGCATGTATGCCGCCACCCGCGTGCACAACGCCCGCGACTACATTTCCGCCGGCCGCTCGCTGCCGCTGTTCATCGTCATGGCCATGGTGTTCGCCACCTGGTTCGGGGCCGAGACGGTGCTGGGCATCCCCGCCACCTTCATGGAAGAAGACCTCGGCGGCCTGATCTCCGATCCTTTCGGCGCGGCGCTGTGCCTGGTCCTGTTCGGCCTGTTCTTCGCCCGCAAGCTGTACCGCATGAACCTGCTGACCATCGTGGATTTCTACCGGGAACGCTATGACCGCCGCGTCGAGGTCATCACCGGCATCGCCATCGCCCTCTCCTACCTGGGCTGGGTGTCGGCGCAGGTCACCGCGCTGGGCCTGGTGTTCAACGTGCTCTCCGAAGGCCAGATCACGCAGTCACAGGGCATCCTGATCGGCGCCGCCGTGGTG
>CAZONS010000090.1:0-11642 GCA_964581195.1 uncultured Thiobacillus sp.
GGGCGATGGTTAAGCAGCACGCGCTGAATGACATTGCCAATACTGGCGAGAAATCGCCTGTCCACGGTGGTGGACGCCGATGAAATCCTGGTGCTGGAAGGCGGTCGCATCGTCGAGCGCGGCAACCATGCCACCCTGCTGGCCGCCGACGGTCGCTACGCCGCGATGTGGCGGCTACAGCTTCGGGAAGAGAAGGAAATGGAAACGTAGGGCGGAAAAGCGAAGCGCCTTCCGCCAGAGGCGGCAAACGGTGGATGTGGTGGTGGAAAAGCGAAGCGCCTTCCGCCAGGCCCTCAGCGCCGCCGAAACCACCCCGTCAGCGACAGCCGCTGGCGATTCGCCGGCAAGACCTCATGCCAGAAGCGGTCGGAGAGGAAGGTCACCAGGGTGCCGCCGGCGGGCAGGATCTCCAGCGGCGCGGTTTCCGGGTCCGGCCAGAAACGCAGCAGGCCGCCGTCCTCCTCGCGCCAGTCCGGCTCGTTGAGGTAGAGGATGACGGTCAGGGCGCGCCGGTCGTCGTCGCGGAAGCGGTCGAGATGGCGCTGGTAACCGCCGCCGGGGGGATAGACGGCGAAATGCGTTTCCAGATCGAACAGGCCGAGGAACAGCGATTCATTCACCGCCAGGCGCAGGGACTCGAAGCGGTCGAGCACGCCATGCAGGGTGGGGCCGGTATTCGTTTCATCCACCCACAGGATATGGTCGCCACGAATTTCGGATCGGGTCAGCGCCGCGCCGCGACCGACACCGGCGGGATGGAAGCCGCCCGCTGCGTGGGCCTGCAGGCACTCCTCGCGCAAGGCCGCCGTTTCGGCTTCGGAGAGAAACCCGGGCACCACACACCAGCCGTAGTTGGCTACTGTGGTGACGATGTGCTCCTCGCTAGGCATGCCACGCTCCTGTAGCGCCGGTTTCCAGCCGGCTGTGCTCAAAGCCGCCGGCGGGGAGGCCGGCGCCACGTGGGCGATGGCGCCTCACGTTCAATACCTCACCCGCACCCGCCAGTTCAGCACCGCCTTGCCTTCCGCCGGCACCGCCACCTGCCAGACGACGGTGTTGGCGCTCTCCTTCTTGTGCGGCAGGCTTTCCTGAACCATTTGCCAGTCGCCCGGCACGTTCTCGACGACCGTGACCACGACCTTCTCGCGCTTGGCGTTGCGGATCTCCATTTCATAGCCGGATTCGATCACGCCGCCGCGGGCGTTGAAGCCGGCCGCCAGTTTCTGGAAGTCGGTCTGCTTCTTGTCGGCGGTGATGTCGAAGGCCTCGCCCAGCTTCAGCTTCACCATTTCGCCCTTGGCGGTATGGTCGATGCGGTCCTCGCCGATGAACTGCGCGCGTCCGGCGCTGTCCTTCTTGTAGACCCGCACCACGCCCTTGGGCAGCGGCACGCCCAGGTTTTCGCCCTTGTTGGCGAATTCCATGAACACGGTGGGCTTCATCTTCTTGCCGATTTCGCCGTGCTGGCCGTGGTAATGCCAGTCACCGCCGACCAGGCGGAATTCCTTGTTCACCGCCACTTTCTGCGCCGAGAGCAGCGCCACCTGCTTGGTCTGCCGGTCGCCCAGGGTGGTGTTCCGGTCGAGGGTGTAGAGGTGGTACTCGAACAGGCTTTCCTCCTGCATCTGTGGGGCGGCTTCGGCCATTGCCATCGCCTTCATCATCACCGGCGCCCGCATCCGCTCCGGCTGCGCCCGGTTCACCTCGCCGGCCACCAGTTGCAGGCGGGCGTTGGGGTAGCTGGCGCCGCTGGTGTTGGTGAGGGTGACCCAGCCGTTGAGATCGATGCTCTCCTCCTTCGCGGACAGTTCGGCGACGTAATCCGCCTTCCAGCTCAGGCCGCCGGTGAGATAGGACAATTCCAGACCATGCTCGGTACCGTGCTGGTAGGCGCTGGTCGCGGGGGCATCGGTGCGGAACAGCATCGACAGGGTGGGGTGGTCGCGCAGGTCGGACGGCACCCGCGAGAAGACGATGCGGCCGGGAATGCCGGTCTCGACACGGTCGGCGAATTGCAGCACCACGCCCTCATTGGCCGCCACCACGCTGGCGTTCTCGGCGTATTCGACGCCGGTGACCGGCTGCGTGCGGATCACCCGCACCGCCTCGCCCACGGATTTCTCCAGCATCTTCTGCGGCGTCAGCAGGTCGAAGTCGAAGTTCTGCTCCAGCAGGGTCAGGCGGCGGCCGTCCAGACTGCGCAGCAGCGCGGTTTCCGGCTGCATCCGCGCCGACACCTCGCGCCAGGCCAGCAGGTTCTCGCCGCCGGAGAGCTTCACCCGGCGGGCATCCTTCACCAGGGCCAGGTCGCCGTTGTAGATGGTCACCGCCAGGGCGGTCTGGTCGGCGGCGGTGGAACGGCGTTCCTCCGCCGCCTGGACAGTTGAGATACAGGTGAGCGCCGCGAGGGCGAGCAATCGGGTTTTCATGGGAAGACTCCAGAAGTTGAGAGATCGGGGGCCAGCAGCACATCCACCCCGGCTTCGGGTTGGATGGCGGCGGCGGGAATGTGGGTATCGCCTCGTTTCCAGCGGACCAGCGCGTCGCGCTTGCCGACGCCACTCACCAGGAACAGGACATGGCGGGCGCGCGACAGGCGCGGCGCGGAGAGGCTGACCCGTTCGGGCGGGGGCTTCGGCGCGTCGAACACCGCCACGGTGTCCTCTGGCGACGCCAGGCTGTGGCCAGGGAACAGGCTGGCGGTATGACCATCCTCACCGAGACCGAGAATGACCAGATCGAAGTCGCCGACTCCGGCGAGTTCCTCGGCATAAGCGGCGGCGGCTTCGGCCGCGCCGAGCTCGCCGGGAATGGCATGAATACCGCCCCCCTTTGCCACAGGGGGGGGCAAAGCGCCGAGACGCGCCAGCAGCGCGCGCGCCATCGCACTGTTGCGTTCCGGATGATCGGCCGGCAGGCAACGCTCGTCGCCGAACCAGACCCGCCAGCGTGGCCAGTCATGGGCTTCCCGCGCCAGCGCCTCGTACACGACGCGGGGCGTGCCACCGCCGGCCAGGACGATGTGGAACGCGCCGCGCGCCGCCAGCGCCTCCCGTTCCGCGCGGGCGATGAACGCCAGCGCCTGGTCGAGCCAGGCCTGGGTGGTGTCGGAATGATGCCAGCGGGTTTGCATGGGGGAGGAGGGGAGCGGGAGGGGGCAAAGCGGATAGAATTGCCCGAATTTTACGCGCCCACGCCATGACACCCGTTCTCGTCTTCGATATCGAAACCATTCCCGACATCGCCGGGTTGCGTCGCCTCCACAGTGTCGGCCCCGAGGCCAGCGACCATGAGGTTGGCGAAATGGCCTTCCTGATGCGCCGCCAGCAGACCGGCGGCTCCGACTTCCTGCCGCACTATCTGCAGCGCATCGTCACCATCTCCTGCACCCTGCGCGAGGGCGATCGCTTCCGCGTGTTCTCGCTCTCCGAGCCGGACGCCAGCGAAGCCCAGATCGTCCAGCGCTTCTTCGACGGCATCGAGAAGTACACCCCGCAGCTGGTGAGCTGGAACGGCGGCGGCTTCGACCTGCCGGTGCTGCACTACCGCGCCATGCTGCACGGCGTCTCCGCGCCGAAATACTGGGACTGGGGCGATGATGACCGCGACTTCAAATACAACAACTATCTCAACCGCTACCACACCCGCCATCTCGACCTGATGGATGTCATCGCCATGTTCTCCAGCCGCGCCAACGCGCCGCTGGACGACCTCGCCAAGCTCTACGGCTTCCCCGGCAAGCTGGGCATGGACGGTTCCGCCGTCTGGCCCGCCTACGAGCGCGGCGAGATCGCCGCCATCCGCGACTACTGCGAGACCGACGTGGTCAACACCTGGCTGGTCTACCTGCGCTTCCAGAGGATGCGCGGGGCGCTGACCGCGGCCCAGTACGAGCAGGAGATCGCGCTGGTGCGTTCCAGCCTGGAGGAGATCGGCGCCGAGCACTGGTTCGAGTTTCTGGCGGCCTGGGAAACGGTTTGAATCCGGGGGGCATTGCCAGGGGGGCGTTGGGCTAACGCATCAGGACAAGGCGCGAGGCGTTTTCCTTAAAGATTCCGGGTGTTCATCCGATACAGCATTGACCCGGGTTTTCATTGCATGCCCGATGCAATCGAGGAGAAACCAAATTGGCAGTGCCACGACGTCTGTCCCCGTTCGTCACGCTTGTCGCGCTCGCATTGTGCGCGACATCGACCCAGGCCCAGGATGCGGGTTCCCTGCTCAAACAGCAGGAAAGCCGCCCGGACGCGCCCCGCTTCCCGCTCGACGCGGTCAAGGAACAGGTTAGGCCGGCGCTCAAGCCGGGCGCCGGCATCAAGGTGCGGATCAAAGCGATACGCTTCACCGGCGCCGTCGATCTGGTGCCTGAAACCGAACTTCGGGAAGTGGTCGCGGAGGCCCTGGGCCAGGAACTCGATTTCGCCGCCCTCGAACAACTCGCCCAGCGGGTCACCGACCATCTCCGCCGCCGCGGCTGGTTCCTCGCCCGCGCCTACCTGCCCCGGCAGGATCTGACCGAAGGCCATCTGGAGATCGCCCTGCTCGCGGGCAGGCTCGACGGCAAGGAAGGCCAGGGTCGGCCCTGGGCCCTGCTGCCGGGCGGGGACAGCCCCCTGCGCATCGCCCCCGAGCGGCTCGACGCCATCGCCGCTACCCGGCTGCAAGCGGGTGCCGGCGCCCGCGAGGCCGACATCGAACGGGTCGTGCTGCTGATGAGCGACCTTCCCGGCATCGCCGCCAAGGCGCGGCTGGAACCCGGCAGCGAAGCGGACAGCACCCGCATCGCCATCGACGTGCGGGAAGGGCCTCTTTTCTCCGGAAGTGTCGGCGCCGGCAATGGCGGCAACCATGCCACCGGCTCCGGCCAGGTCACGGCCTTGCTCCAGGCCAACGATCCCCTGCGCATGGGTGACCAGTTCTCGCTCGGCATGATGCGGACCGAAGGGCTGGATCTGGCCCGTCTCGGCTATAGCCTGCCGCTCGGGGCCGAGGGCACGAGACTGGGGCTCAACGCCACCCACATGACCTACGAGCACATCCGAGGCGCGGGCAAGACCGCCGGCCTCGAGGGCAAGGCCACGACCTGGGGGGCGGCCGTCAGTCATCCCCTGCTGCGCAGCCGTCTGGCGAATGTCCACGTCAGCGCCGCTTACACCCACAAATCGCTGCGGGATGATTCCATCGTCGGCAACCTGCGTGACAAACGCATCGATGCCGGAGAGATCACCCTCTCCGGCGACCGTTTCGACGGCCTCGCCGGCGGCGGTCTCAACTTCGCCAACCTGGGCTACACCGCCGGCGAGCTCGACCTCTCCGCCAATGCCGCCGATGCCGCGCTCGACGCCGCCGGCTATGCCACGCAGGGGCGGTACCGGAAGTGGACCTGGCGGCTCGGCCGTCTGCAGAAACTGCCCGGAGCGTTCACGTTCTACGCCAACCTGAGCGGCCAGAGCGCGGGCGGCAACCTCGATTCCTCCGAACAATTCATCCTCGGCGGTCCCTACGGCGTGCGCGCCTATCCGATCTCCGAAGCCTCGGGCGATTCCGGCTGGCTCGCCAACCTGGAGTTGCGCTACGACCTGCCGGGCATCGATGTCCTGGGCAGGATGCAACTGGTCGGCTTCTATGACGCGGGACGCATCACCCTGCGTGACGACACCCGCGCCATTCCCATCGCCACCGCCAGCGGCGACAACCACTACGGACTCGCCGGCTGGGGGGTGGGCGTGAACCTCGGCAAGACCGGCAGCCACAACCTGCGCCTGGCCTGGGCGCGCAGGATCGGCGACAACCCCGGCCGCGGCCTCACCGGGCTGGACGCGGATGAGCGCGCCGACAAGTCCCGGTTCTGGCTCGACGCCACCCTGTTTTTCTGAAGCCCGCGAAACTCCGGAGCCGTGTCATGAACAAGTCCTTCCGCATCATCTGGTCGGAATCCCGTCAGACTTACATCGTCGCGCATGAAAAGGCCCGTGGTTTCGGCAAGCCCTCCAGCGCGAAACGTGTTCTCGCCGCCCTGATCGCCAGCCTCTTCGTGGTGGTGCCGGCGTCGGCCGATCCCGCCGCCAACGCCCTGCCCAGCGGCGGACAGATCGTCGCCGGCAGCGGCGGCATCGCCAGCACCGGCAACCTGATGACCGTCACCCAGACCAGCGAGCGGATGATCGCCAACTGGCAGCAATTCGACATCGGCGCCAATGCCGGCGTCCATTTCCAGCAACCCGGCGTCACCAGCGTCGCGCTCAACCGCATCCTCGGCCAGAACCCCAGCCAGATCTTCGGCACCCTCACCGCCAACGGCCAGGTGATGCTGGTGAATCCGGCGGGGGTAGTGTTCGGCGCCGGCAGCCAGGTGAATGTGGGCGGCATCACCGCGACGACGCTGAATCTCTCGGATGCGGATTTCCTCGCCGGGCAGTATCGATTCAGCGGCAACGCCGGCGAGGTGCTGAACCAGGGCAGCATCACGGCCAACGGCGGGGTGGTGGCGCTGGTGGCGCCGGTGGTGCGAAACGAGGGCACGATCAGCACTCCGAACGGCACAACCGCGCTCGCGGCGGGCGAGGAGGTCACCCTCGATTTCTCCGGTGACGGGCTGGTGACAGTGACGGTCAGCAAATCGTCCCTGGACGCGCTGGCCGAGAACAAGGGTCTGATCCGGGCCGCCGACGGCGTGGTGATCCTCACCGCCGGCGCGGCGCGCGATCTGCTTTCCGGCGCGGTGAACAACGAAGGCATCGTCGAGGCAAGCAGCCTGACCGTCAAGGGCGGACGCATCGTGCTCGAAGGCGGAAGCGTCGCCAACACCGGCACGCTCGACGTGGCCGGCGACGCCGCCACCGACGGCGGCACCATCGCCATCGACGGCCGCTTCGTCGCCCTGGGTGGCGAACTTAATGCCGACGGCGCCAGCGGCGGCGCGATCTCGGTGGTGAGCCAGGGAGGCCTGTCGCTGGCCGACCAGGTGCGCGCCAGGGGCCTCACCGCTGATGGCGGCGCGGTGACCTACTCGGCCGGCGGCCGTCTGATCGAGAACACCGGCGGCCGGACCGACGTCTCCGGCACGCAGGACGGCGGCAGCGTCAGCGTTTCCGCCGACCATGTGTTCACCTCCGGCACCTATGTGGCCGCCGGCGCCTCCGGGAAGGGCGGGCGCATCGACCTGACCGCTGCGCAGGACCTGAACCTGCTCTCCGCCACGCTCGATGCCTCCGGCAGAACGCAGGGCGGCCTGATCCGCGTCGGCGGCGAGTTCCAGGGCGGCAAGCCAGCCGACCCGTCCACGCCAGACCGCGATCGCTACGTGGACCGCTTCGCCGGCGCCCCGGCGCTCGCCAGCGCGCGGAAGACGCTGCTCAACGACGGCACGCGCATCGACGTCTCCGCCGGCAGCGGCGAGGGCGGCACGGCCATCGTCTGGTCGGACGCGCAGACCACCTTCACCGGCGCCCTCGACGCCACCGGCCCGGCGCGCGGCGGCGCGGTGGAGATCTCCTCGGCGGAAACCCTGCGGCGCGCGGACCTGCTCAATGTGAGCATCGGCGCCGGGGGGCGGCTGCTGCTCGACCCGAAAAACATCACCGTCGGGGATGCGCCCACCGTCTCCCTGTGGAGCTACAGCGCCATCATGGGCCTGGGGTACACGAACGACAAGAACGTCAACGTGGGCGCGCTGGAGGCGGATGACCGCTTCGGTTCCGACGTCTCGCTCAACGCCGCCGGCGACCGCCTGGCGGTAACGGCGTACCTCGACAACGGCAGCGGCAATTCGGTATCGGACAGCGGAGCCGTCTACCTGTTCAGCTTCACCGACAGCAACTTCAGCGGCGGGGCGCTGCAGGCCACCCTGGGCAAGGGCTACTCGGGCGGCAACAACGTCGACGTGAGCGCGCTGGAGGTCGCTGACTACTTCGGCACCGACGTCTCGCTCAACGCCGCCGGCGACCGGCTGGCGGTGGGGGCGTACTTCGACAACGGCAGCGGCAACTCGGCAGACGACAGCGGCGCCGTATACCTGTTCAGCTTCACCGACACGGCTTTTTCCGGCGGGACGCTGGAGGCCACCCTGGGCTATGGGTATACGGGCGGCAAGAACGTCGACGTGGGCCCGCTGGCGGCAGGGGACGCCTTCGGCTCCTCGGTCGCGCTCAACGCCGCGGGTAACCGGCTGGCGGTGGGGGCGTACGGCGACGACGGCTTCAACAATGAGGGAGGCAACAACAGCGGCGCCGTCTACCTGTTCAGCTTCACCGACAACGACTTCAGCGGCGGGACGCTGGAGGCCATCCTGGGCAAAGGGTACACGGGCGGCGAGAACGTCAACGTGAGCGCGCTGGAGGCGGTCGACCTCTTCGGCGCCTCGGTCTCGCTCAACGCCGCCGGCGACCGTCTGGCTGTGGGGGCTAACCACGACGACGGCAGCAACGATTCGGTATCAAGCAGCGGCGCCGTCTACCTGTTCAGTTTCACGGATAGCAACTTCAGCGGCGGGACGCTGGAGGCCACCCTGGGCAAGGGGTACACGGGCGGCAAGAACCTCGACGTGAGCGCGCTGGACGGGGTCCACGACCAGTTCGGCTTCTCGGTCTCGCTCAACGCCGCCGGCGACCGGCTGGCGGTGGGGGCGCCTAACGACGATGGCATCGATAATTCGTCTACTGACGCCGGCGCCGTCTACCTGTTCAGCTTCACGGACAGCAACTTCGGCGGCGGGTCGCTGCATGCCACCCTGGGCAAGGGATACACGGGCGGCTACAACGTCGACGTGAGCGCTCTGGTGGCGGACGACTACTTCGGCTCCGCGGTGGCGCTCAACGGCGCCGGCGACCGGCTGGCGGTGGGGGCGCCTGGCGACGACGGCAGCCTTGATTCTGTAAGCATGAGCGGCGCCGTCCACCTGTTCACCAGCACCCAGGTAGCGGGGACCGGCAATCCGGTGAGCGATGGCGCCTACACGACCCTGCCCACCCATAGCATCACCATCACGCCCGACAGCATCACCACGCAGTTGGACGCCGGTACGGCCGTGACGCTGCAGGCCAGCAACGACATCACGGTCAACAGCGCCATCACCGCGAACAACACCTCCGGCAACGGCGGCGCCCTCACCCTGCAGGCGGGCCGCTCGGTGCTGCTCAACGCCAACATCACCACAGACAACGGCAACCTGACCCTGATCGGCAACGATCTCCTCGCCAACGGTGTGGTGAACGCCTACCGCGACGCCGGCGCGGCCGTCATCACCATGGCCAATGGCACCAGCATCAACGCCGGCACCGGCGACGTGAGCATCGAGCTGCGCGACGGCGCAGGCCTGACCAACAACACGGCCGGTGATATCACCCTGGCCGGGATAACCGCCGGGGCTCTGACACTGAACAATGCTGGGGACGGTGCCATTACCGGCACCCTCGGGGCACTCACCGTAACTGGTGCCACAAGCGTTTCCACAACCTCCGACGTGACCCTGACCCATGCCTTCAACAACTTCACCGGCTCCGTGAGTGTCAGCGGGGCAGCTGTTTCTCTCAAAGACGCCAATTCGATCTCTCTTGGGACCCTCAGTGCCAGTGGCGATCTGTCCGTTGAAGCCCTTTCTGGCGATCTCACCATCGCCAGCAATATCTCGAAGACCAGCGGCGCCGACGCCAGCGCCACCTTCAAGGCCACTGGCTCCATCGAGCTGCTCACCGGCAGCGGTATCAGTTCCACCAGCAACAAGCTCCATACCATTCTTTGGGCGGACAGCGACAACAACGAGTCGGGGGGCATCCAGCTCAACGGGACCGCCTCGATCGCCACCAACGGGGGCGACCTTACCTTGGGCGGTGGCAGCGATCCGCTCACCGACTACGCTGTGGGCACGACCGCGAGCGACAACATCGGCATTTATTTCTCTGCCGGCTTTACAGGGATCCTGGACGCGGCCGGGGGCAACATCAGCCTGCGCGGCAAGGGGGGCACGGCCGGAGCGCCCGGTTGTGGTGGCGCCGGCAATTGCGACTGGGGGGTGTCGGCGCGCGGGACGATCACGACGACGGGCAGCGGCACCATCACCCTGGACGGCATCGGCGGGGCCGGCACGGGGACCCAGAATTACGGTGTCTACGTCAATGGCACCCTGCAGACCGAAAACGGCCAGATCGGCATTACCGGCGTCGGCGGAGGCGCCGGGGGCGCGTCGAGCGAGAACGACGGCATCCGTCTGGCCGCGTCCTCCGTGCTGTCCAGCAGCGGCGCCATCACGCTGAACGGCACCGCCGGCGTGGGTTCGCCCAGCTACGGCATCAACGCCGTGGCTACCAACGCGATCGGCAAGGGCGCGCTCGCCTCCTCCTCCAGCGCCATCAGGCTCGTGGCGGACACGCTGAACTTGTCATCCACGTCGCCCATCGAATCGACCGGCACCCTGGCCATCGAGCCCAAGTCCGGCGCGTCGACCATCGGCATCGCCGGCGGCAGCGGGACGCTGCAAGTGCCGGCCAGCGCGTTTTCGACGAACTTCAGCGACGGCTTCTCCGGCATCACCATCGGCAGCGCCTCGGCCGGTGCCATCACGGTTGGCGGCGCCACAACGTTGAGTGATAGCACCACGCTGCTGACCAACTCGACCATCGCCCTGAATGGCGCCATCACCGCCAACGAAAACCTGACCCTGACCAGCAACGGCGCGATCACCCAGTCAGCAGCGGTCGCCGTCACCGGCACGACGGGCATCACGGCAGGTTCGGGCAACAACATTACGCTCGACAACGGCAGCAACAACTTCACTGGTGCGGTTAGTGTTGTTTCAGGTAACAACGTCAGCCTCCGCGATATCGATGCGCTGGCGCTAGGGGCCTCCACGATAAGCGGCAACCTGACACTGCAAACGGGTGGTGCGCTGACCCAGAGCGGGGATCTTGCCGTCACCGGAACCACCGGCATCACCGCCGGCGCCGGCAACAATGTCACCCTGGACCGGGCAGGCAACGACTTCACCGGCGCGGTGTCGGTGGTGTCGGGTGCCCAGGTCGCGCTCAAGGATGCCAACAGCCTCAGTCTCGGCGCGTCCAACATCAGCGGCGACCTGACGGCGGAGGCGCTCTCGGGCGATCTCACCATCGCCGGCAATATCTCGAAGACCAGCGGCGCCGACGCCAGCGCCACCTTCAAGGCCACGCGCAATGTCACCCAGAACGGCAGCGTTGCAATCAATTCCAGCAGCAACAAGCTGCACACCATCCTCTGGGCTGACAGCGACGCTACCGGCGGCGGCGAAATCGGTCTTGCCGGCACTGCCGGCATCTACACTAATGGCGGCAATCTCGTCATGGCCGGTGGCGCCGACACCAATGCGGATGGCATCCCGGATGGCCATGCGCAGCAGGTCGCCTCCTCCAACCTTTATGGCGGCATTGAAATCGACAGAGCCACCATCGATAGCGGCGGCGGCAATATCACCCTGCGCGGCAAGGGCGCGACCGGAACCACCAACAGCGGCTTCAATCAGGGGGTGGCGCTGCATTCCAACGGCGGGGCGACCTCCCTCAGTTCCGGCGCCGGCTCCATCGTCATCGAAGGCGTCGGCCAGGGCAGCGGAAATGCACCCGGGATCGAGACCAACTTGTTTGCGGGCATCACGCGGATAACGACCACTTCGG
>CAZONS010000091.1:0-11371 GCA_964581195.1 uncultured Thiobacillus sp.
CCACTTCCCGGTTGATCGGATTGTCTTCCGCCAGCAGCAGACAGGTGCCGGCATAGCGCTCGCGCAGTTCCGTCTCCGCGACCCGCGACGGTTCCCGCGTCTCGGCATCCTCGCCTTGACCGCGTTCCAGCCGGGCGGTGAACCAGAAGGTGCTGCCACGTCCAAGCGTGCTCCGAGCCCCCGCCATGCCCCCCATCATTTCCGCCAGATGACGGGTGATCGCCAGACCCAGTCCGGTCCCGCCATAGCGGCGGGTGGTGGTGGCGTCGGCCTGCTCGAAGGCGGCGAACAGCCGGGGGAGCTTCTCAGGTTCGACCCCGATGCCACTGTCCTCGACTTCGAAGCGCACCCGCAACGCCTCGCCCTGTGCTTCCAGAAGCCGCGCGCGCAACGTGATGTCCCCCTGTTCGGTGAACTTGACCGCGTTGCCGGCATAGTTGAGCAGCGCCTGCCGGATCCGGGTGACGTCGCCGCGCAACCACCGCAGGGCGTCATCCTGTTCCACGCGCACCCGCAGGCCCTTGGCCTGGGCACTGTCATGGATCAGCGAACGGACATGGTCGAGCACGCTGGAGAGGGCGAAATCGTTCTGCTCCAGACGCAGCTTGCCGGCCTCGATCTTGGACAGGTCGAGGATGTCGTTGATGATGGCCAGCAGGTGATGTCCCGCGTTGCCGATCTTCTCCAGGCGCGCCGCCTGGGTCGCCGTCACGCCATCACGCCGCAGCAGGTGGGTGAGGCCGAGGATGGCGTTCATCGGCGTGCGGATCTCATGGCTCATGTTGGCGAGGAAGGCGCTCTTGGCGAGATTGGCGGCCTCGGCCTGGCTCTTGGCGACCTGCAGTTCGCTGGTGCGCTGCGCCACCAGGTCTTCCAGATGGTGACGGTAGCGGTCCAGTTCCTCGCCCATGCGCTTCTTCTCGCTGACATCCTCCTTCACCGCGACGTAGTGGCTGATGCTACCGTCCGCCTGGCGCAGCGGCGTGATGATGGCGAATTCGGTGTACTCGCCGCCGTCACGCCGCCGGTTGACGAACTCGCCCTTCCAGGGCAGCCCCCGGGTGAGTCTGGACCAGAGTTCTTCGTAAGTGCTTCGCGGCGTCTTCTTCGATTGCAGGATGCGCGGATTCTGGCCGAGCACTTCCTCGCGGGTGTAGCCGGTGGCGGTGAGAAACGCCTCGTTCACATATTCGATCTCCGCATCCAGGTTGGCGATGACGATGCTCTCCGGGCTTTGCTCCACCGCCTGCGACAGCTTGCGCAACTGCGCCTCGGCCGCCTTGCGCGCGCTGATGTCGCGCGCGGTGACCACCGAGCCGACGATCGCCCCCTCCTCGTCCCGGATCGGAGCGAAATTGAAACTGCCGATCCAGGTCTCCCCGGTATCCCGGCGGGACAGGGTGAACTCGACATTGACCCCGACCTCGCCACGCAACGCGCGCGACACCGCCCATTGCGCCACGGGCAGGGACCGCCCCTCCGCTGAGCGGACGTCCAGAAACGCCGGATACTCGCCCAGTGTCAGGGCGCATTCGCTCTTGTCGCGGCATCTGTGGAAGGTGGCGAAGGCATCGTTGACATGAATGAAGCGGCCTTCCGCGTCCGAGATGAACACGGCGTCCGACATGCTGGCCAGCGCGGCCTCCAGCAGGCCCCGGCTGGCTTGCAGGGCCGCGTTGGAGGCCTCGACCTGGGCCCGCGCCGAGAGCGCGTCCTCCATCAGGTTCAAGGCCGCGATGCGGGCCTGCCGCTGTTCTTCCAGGGCGGCCGCCTGTTGTGCCCGCAACGCCCGTTCCGCCCGCCGGCTTTCACTGGCGTCATGGGTGATGCCGAGGATCTCGCGCACCTCGCCGCGCGCGTCGAGCAGCGGCACCAGGGTGATCTGGACGCCGCGCGCCTCGCCATCCCGCAGGACCAGTTCGGTTTCCAGCGCGCGCGGGGCGCCACTCGCGCGCGCCTCGCGCAGCGCCGGCAGATACTGCTCATACACGCTCGGCGGCCAGATATCCTCGTCGCGATGGCCGAGATATTCGCTGACGGGACGGCCGGTGAGCCGGCGCGTGGCCTCGTTGATGTACTGGATGCGCAGGTCGCGATCGTAGATCACCACCACGTCCGGAATGTTTTCCAGCGCCCGGCGGAAGCGCTCCTCGCTTTCCCGCAAGGCCTCCTCCGCGCGCCTGCGCTCGCTCACATCGAACAAGGTCACGAGCAGATCCTCGCCCAGAACGATGCCGGAGATCAGCATGGTGCGCCGCGCGCCATCCCTGCAGGTGACCTGGTACTCGATCGGCTCGATGTCGGTGCCCGCGCGCGTGGCCGCCGCCACGGCGCGACCCCAGGTTTCCCGCACCCAGGCGCGATAGTCCGGATCCGGATAGGCCCGCGGCCACCAGGCATCGAGATTCGGCACATCGTCGAGGCTGTAGCCCAGGCTGTCGGTGAAGCGGCGGTTGATGGTCACCAGCACACCGTTCCTGTCGACGTGACACAACGGCAGCGGCGCTTCCTGGAACAGCCTGGCGAAGCGTTGCTCGCTGGCGATCACCGCGGTTTCCGCCTGCCTGCGCCGCCCGATCTCCCGACGCAGCCTGCGCACCCAGAAACCCAGACCGAGCAACACCGCGGCGAACAGCGCCGTCAGTTGCCAGAAACGGGTGTAATCGAACCCCGGGGCATAGCGGACGGGCAGCCATTTCCGGTAGATGGCATCGCGTTCCTGTTCACCGAGCGCGTCCAGGGCCTTGTCGAGTATGCCGGCCAGCATCGCCCAGTCCTTGCGCACGGCCATGGACTGCACGTTGACATACGGGGTTTGCCCGACGATCTTGAGGTCCTTGAGCCCCAGCCTCGCCTTGTAGTAATCGACCGCCAGCATGGTTTCGACAAAGGCGAAGACCTCGCCACGCGACAACGCTTCCAGCCCATCCCGCACCGACTCGACCCGGCGCAGCCGGATGCCCGGATAGTCGCGCGGCAACCAGTCGTTGACCGCGTAGCCCGCCACCACCGCCACCGTCTTGCCCGCGAGTTCGCGCAGGTCGCCGATGTACGTCACCTCCGGGCGGGCGACGATGACCACGGGCACCCGCAGATAGGGTTTGGTAAAGGCCCAGAATGTCTCGCGTTCGGGCGTCACCGCCACCGACGTGGTCATGTCGATCTCCCGGCGTTGCAGGCGGGCGTAGGCTTCCTGCCAGCTCATGCCGCGCACCCGCTCGAACTTCACGTCCAGCCGCTGTTCGATGAGCCGCAGATAATCCTCGACGATGCCGCTGGGCATTCCATGCTTGTCGGCGAACTCCACCGGCGGCCAGCCCGGGTCCTGGACCACGCGAATGACCGGGTGCGCGCGCAGCCACTCCCGCTCCTCGGCCGACAGGGTCGCCAGCGTCGCCCACGAAGCCGGCGCCGCCAGCAGCAGCAGGCCCAGGCAGAGCAGGCGCGCGAGTCGGGATCGCGCCGCGCGCGTGTCGATCAAGGCGCGTCCTCCCCGGCTGGCCGCTCGGCGGTCTCGAGGAATGCCAGGGGATACGGCGGCTCCTGCCCGAGCTGGCGGGACAGCGCGTTGACCTGCCGTTTCAACGCGATCATGTCCAGCTCGCGCCCCACCGAGGCGCGATTGAACCGTTCCAGTTCCTCGTTGCGTTGCTTCAGTTCCTCGGCATGGCGATGCAGCGCCAACTCCGCCGCCTTGCGCGCGCTGATGTCTTCGCCGGAGCTGAGTGTGCCGACGACGCGCCCTTCCGCGTCGCAGACCTGGGCGTTGCGCCAGGCGATCAGACGGCGCCTGCCATCGCGGCACAGCACCGGATTGTCGAAGGACTCCGCCGCCTCCAGTTCGCCGGCCATGACCCGCAGGTATACGGGATAGACGATATCCATGCCCAGCGGCTGCGGCAGACAGGTCTCGAACCAGTTCCGACCCAGCAGTTCAGCTTCGGAATAACCGAGCAGCTCGCAGGCCTTGCGGTTGATCATGACGATGCGGCCTTCCGTATCGAGAGCGACCATCAGGGTCTGCACGGTGTCGAGATAACGCTGGTTCAGCGCCGTCTCCCGTTGCAGCTCGGCTTCCGCCCGGCGGCGCTCGGTGATGTCGCGGGAGACGCCGAAGATGCCGATCACCTTGCCCGTCTCGTCGCGCAGGGGGCCTTTGGTCGCGAGGAAGGTCCGCTCGCCATCGGTGGTGGCGACGGTCTCCTCATAGGTATGGACCCGCCCGTCGGCGAGCACGCGACGGTCGTTGGCGCGCAGCATGGCCGCCTGCTCGGGCGGGAACAGCACCGAGTCGTCATGGCGCAGGGCCTCCTCGGCGGTCTTGCCGGTGACGCGCGCCGTTTCCCGGTTGAACAGGAGGTAACGGCCGGCGAGATCCTTGGCGAATATGGCGTCGGTGGAACTGTCGGCGATGCTGGCCAGCAGATGCATGGCATGCAGCCGTTCGGCCTGCGCCTGCCGCAAGCCCGCCGCGATGGTCAGATCCCGCCGCTGCCGCGCCAGGTGTACGCCGATGGCCAGGGCCAACAGCGCCAGCAAACCGGCGAGGACGATCCAGACCGCCTCGCGATAGACGTCCGCGTACAGTTCGGCCGCATCCAGCTTGGCCATCACGAAGTCATTGCCGCCCGGCATGGCGATGATCACGCCGAATACCGCCACGCCGCGATAATCCACCCCCTTGACCGCCTCTCCCGTTTTCACCTCGCCGCGCATGAACAGGGCGCTCAGGGATCGGTTGTCCGTCAGCGGCAGCCGCAGCCCGGTCGCCGTGCTGGCGCGATGGCGCAGGGCGTTGATCCGCAGGAAGTCACCGTCGACGCGGCGGAACCAGACGACTTCGCCGCTGGTGCTCGGCTCCGGCCAGGACTGCAGGAGCGGAAACAGGTCCCGGGACGGGTCGGCATGCAGCACCAGCACGGCGCCGCCACTGCCCGGCAAGGTCGCCATGAAATCCAGATGGAGATTGCCGGCGGCATCCTGGTAGGGACCGAGGTAGGTCGGTCGACCTGTCGAGCGGGCCCGCGCCGCGGCTTCCCGCATGGCCGGGAAGACCACGGTCGGCGTGTGCTCGGCATCACGGAAGAGCAGTGTGGAGTCGGCATTCAGCAACTGAATGCCGTGGAAGGGGGTGAACCGCACGAATTCGTCCAGGTCCCGGCGCAATCGCTCACTGCTCGCTGCATCCCGACGCTGGCGCCAGTGCCGGTAGTCCTCGCCGAAGTGGCGAGCGCTCGCGATCAGCCGGGCGTCGTCCTCACGCTCATGCAACCAGTCCGAGAGCTGGCGGGACTTCAGATCCGCGATGGCGCGCAACTGGCTCAGGCTGCGCGCCTCCTCCTGGCGTAACGACAGGGAAATGCCGGCGATGGTCAGAACCATGATCGCCAGCGTCATGAGCACAAGGGGTTGCCAGGGCGACCAGGCGGCGCGCCCGGTCTGTTCACCCCGCGTCTCCGGAGGGGCGATGACTTGCCCGGCGCCACCGCGCAACAGCAGCCACAGGGCGATCGCGGTGACCGCCACGAAGCCGAGCCCCTTGAACACACTGATCAGGATGATCGCCCTCGGGTCGTCGCTCATCCACTCCAGGGCCCGGTCGGAAAACAGGATCCAGACACCGCCGATGACGGCATAGAGCAAGGCCACGCGCAGGGCGAAGCCACGGGAGAGGGCGGCGGCGGGCTGAGGGCCGGTTGGCATCCGCGGGCTCAACTATCGTCCAGATGGCGCTGGGCGATGGCGGTGAAGGCGTCGAAACCCGCCAGGAAGGCGTCGGCGATATCGGGATCGAAATGCTTGCCACGACCGGCGGCGATCACCTCGCGGGCCTTGTCGAAGGGGATGGCTTCCTTGTAGACACGCCTGGAGACCAGGGCGTCGAACACATCGGCGATGGCCATCAGCCGTGCCGGCAGGGGAATGGCATCGCCCGCCAGGCCATCCGGGTAACCGCTGCCATCCCACTTTTCGTGGTGCCAATGGGCGATTTCCCGGGCCAGGGCGAGGAACTCCACGGATCGGGTCGCTTCCCGCTCGGCCATCTCGATGGCATGACAGCCCAGCCAGGCATGTGTGCGCATGACCTCCCACTCCGCCGCGGTGAGCGGCCCGGGCTTGAGCAGGATGGAATCGGGAATGCCGACCTTGCCGATGTCGTGCAGGGGCGCGGAACGCGCCAGCAGGGTGATGTAGTGGTCATCGAGCGTGTCGGCGAAACGGGGATGCGACTTCAGGCGTCGCGCCAGCTCATGGACATAACCCTGGGTGCGCAGAATGTGATGTCCGGTCTCGGTGTCGCGCGTCTCCGCCAGATGAGCGAGCGCGCGGATGGCGACCTCCTGGATGATCTCGTTGTCCTCCATGCGCCGCGCGACTTCCGCTTCCAGCCAGATGTTCTGATCGGCGAGGCGATCGCGCGCCTGCTTCAGCTCCAGTTGCGCGCGGACCCGCGCCAGGACGATGGCCGGCACCACCGGTTTGATGATGTAGTCCACCGCGCCCGCGTCGAGCCCGCGCAATTCCGCGTCGACGCCGCTCATCGCGGTGACGAAGATGACCGGGATGTCGCTGGTGGCGGGGTCGGCGCGCAAACGCTCGAACACCTGGTAGCCATCCAGACCCGGCATCATCACGTCGAGCAGGACCAGATCCGGCCGCGGCGACTCGGCGACGAGACGCAACGCCTTTTCCCCGGAGGTGGCCGCGCTCACCTGGTAGTGCGGACGCAGCAGCGCGTCGAGAACCATGAGATTCTCGATCGCGTCATCGACGATCAGGATGGTGGCGGCACTGCCTTCCGGCATCAAGGTAACACCTCGGGGATACTCCTCTTACCCTATCGACCAGGGATCGGGATAACTTGAATATAGATGCGATCCACTTAGTCCACGCCCGGAGTCCCCACCTCAAGTTCCCGCTCCGACCGCCGTTAAGCTTACAGAGTTCAACAACCCAGCAGCGGAAACCTTCATGACCGACCTGCTCCTCCCTCGCCTCGGCTCTGCCCGGCCGCGTCGTAGATGACGTTCAACACGGCCGACCCGGTTCTGGATGCCGCGCCCGGCATCTACTTCAAGTTCGACGAACAGGGCCGCTTCGTCGGCTGGAACCGCGCCTGCCTGGAGATATTCGGCCGCACGCCCGAGGAGATGGGGGCGTGCCACGCGCTCGACGTGGTGGCGCCGGACCAAAGGGCATACGCGCAAGCGGCCTTCGAGACCATGCTGGGCGGCACATCGGTGACACTGGATCTGGACTTCATCGTCGCCGACGGCCGCCGCCGCGCCTTCCACGGCACCGGCGTGCCGGTGACGTGCGACGGCCAGCGCCATGTCACCGGCCTGATCGTGGACATCACCGAACGGAAGCGGATGGAGGAGCACCTGCGCCTGTACGAGCGCATGGTCTCCTGCATGCCCGACCATCTCTCCGTCATCGGCCGCGATTACCGCTACGTCGCGGTCAACGACGCCTACCTGGCGCACCATGACCGGCCACGCTCGGCCATCGTCGGCCACACTGTCGCGGACCTGCTGGGTCGGGAAATCTTCGACACCCTGATCAAGACCAGGCTGGATCGCTGCCTGGCCGGCGAATTGGTGAAATTCCAGGCCTGGTTCGACTTTCCGGCGAGCGGACGGCGCTTCCAGGACGTGACCTATACCCCCTATCTGGATGACGATGGCGGCGTCAGCGGCGTGATCGTGGCTTCGCGCGACCTGACCGACCTGGAACTGGCGCATCAGGCGCTGATGGCAAGCCAGACCAGTTTCCACCAGTTGCTGGACCAGGCGGCGGACGCCATCTTCATCAGTGACCTGGATGGCCGTATCGTGGATGTCAACCAGCGCGCCTGCGCCAACCTGGGCTATGCCAAATCCGAGTTGCTCGGCCTGAATGTGCTGGATGTGGAACAGGATTTCGACCTGGAAGCCGCCAAGGCCATCTGGAGGGCGCTCCAGCCTGGCCAGGTCACGACCCTGCTGGGCCATCACCGGCGCAAGGATGGCACCGTCTATCCGGCTGAGATTCGGGTCAGCAGCCTCGATCTGAACGGCCGGCGCCTGATGACCGCCCTGGCCCGCGACATCAGCGATCGCCTCCTGGCCGACGAGAAACTGCGCCAGGCGGCGGTGGTGTTCGACAACGCGCAGGAAGGCATCATGGTGACCGATGCGAACGCCCGCATCCTGGCGGTGAACCAGGCCTTCTGCGAGATCACCGGCTATAGCGAATCGGAAGCGCTCGGCGAGACGCCCGGCAAGTTCAAGTCGGGACGGCACGACGCCGCCTTCTACCAGGGCATGTGGAACACGCTGGCCAGCACGGGGCGCTGGCAGGGCGAGGTCTGGGACCGACGCCGCGATGGCGAGATCTATCCCAAGTGGCTGTCGATCAGCGCGGTGCGCGACGCCGCGGGCAAGACCTTGCGCTATGTCGCCCTGTTCGCCGACATCACCCACCTCAAGGAGTCGGAAGCGCGCCTGGAACATCTGGCGCACTTCGATGTACTCACCGACCTGCCCAACCGCCTGCTGTTCAACTCGCGCCTGGAGCATGCCCTGGAACAGGCCAGACGCCACGGCGAGCACATCGCGCTGCTGTTCCTCGATCTGGACCGGTTCAAGACCATCAACGACAGTCTCGGCCACCCGGCCGGCGACGAATTGCTGATCACGGTCGCGCGCCGCATCCGCAAGCGGCTGCGCGTCGAGGACACGCTGGCGCGACTGGGGGGCGACGAGTTCGTCATCCTGCTGGAAAAACTGGATGCGGCGCAGCGGGCGGCCATCGTCGCCCAGGATGTCCTGCAGGTGCTCGCGGAGCCCGTCCTGCTCGCCGGCGGCCATGAGGTCTTCATCGGCTGCAGCATCGGCATCAGCCTCTATCCGAACGATGCCGTGGACGCCACCCGCCTGGTCAGCAGCGCCGATGCCGCCCTCTACCAGGCCAAGGAGCAGGGCCGCAACACCTACCGTTTCTACACCGAGGCGCTGACCACCGTGGCCAACGAGCACCTGGCCCTGGAGACACGCCTGCGTCGCGGCCTCGAACGCGGCGAATTCATCCTGCACTACCAGCCGCTGATCGACGCGCGCGACGACCGGATGTTCGGGGTCGAGGCGCTGGTTCGCTGGCAGCCGCCGGACGAAGCGCTGGTACCCCCGGGGAAATTCATCCAGATCGCCGAGGAGACCGGCCTGATCGTGCCACTGGGCGCGTGGATCCTGCGTACCGCCTGCGCCCAGGCCAGAGCCTGGAGGGACGCGGGCCTGCCTCCCCTGATCATGGCGGTGAACCTGTCCGGGCGGCAGTTCCAGTCCTCCGACGTGGCGGGGATGGTGCGCGCGGTGCTGGCCGAGACCGGACTCCCGGCCAGCCAACTGGAACTGGAACTGACCGAGAGCGTCCTCATGGAGCAGGCCGATCAGGCCATCGCCACCCTCGACGCCCTCAAGGCATTGGGCGTGCGCCTGGCCATCGATGACTTCGGCACCGGTTATTCCTCCCTCGCCTATCTCAAGCGCTTCCCCATCGACAAGCTGAAGATCGACCAGAGCTTCGTCGCCGGCCTCGCCGAGGATGCCGACGACCGCGAGATCGCCGCCACCATCATCGCCATGGCGCGCGGCCTGCATCTGGACGTGCTGGCGGAAGGCGTGGAAACGCAACAACAACTGGCCCTGCTGCGACAGTTCGGCTGCGAGCAATACCAGGGCTATCTGTTCGGCAGACCGGTACCGGCGGAGGAACTGGCCTGCCGGCTGCGCGCGCTTCCGGCGCGGCCCGCGGGTGGAGACGCCTCGAACCGAGGGTAACTTTCCGCGCGACGCGCGCGGTAACCCAGGCGAAATACGCGCCGTGCTAGAATGCGCGGCTTTTTTCTAACGGTTGCCCCATCATGTCCCGCGCCCTCCGCAATATCGCCATCATCGCCCACGTCGACCACGGCAAGACCACGCTGGTCGACCAGCTGCTTCGCCAATCCGGCACCTTCGCCGCGCACCAGCAGGTCTCCGAGCGGGTCATGGACTCGAACGACCTGGAAAAGGAGCGCGGCATCACCATTCTGTCGAAGAACACGGCGGTGGAATACGAGGGCGTCCACATCAACATCGTCGACACCCCGGGCCACGCCGACTTCGGCGGCGAGGTGGAACGGGTGCTGGGCATGGTCGACGGCGTGTTGCTGCTGGTGGACGCGGTGGAAGGCCCGATGCCGCAGACCCGCTTCGTCACCAAGAAGGCGCTCGCCCTCGGCTTGAAGCCCATCGTCGTGGTGAACAAGGTCGACCGTGACGGCGCCGACGCGGACAACGCGGTGAACCTCACCTTCGACCTGTTCGACAAGCTGGGCGCCACCGACGAACAGATGGACTTTCCCATCGTCTACGCTTCCGGCCTCAATGGCTGGGCGGCGATGGAACTGGATCAGCCGCGCGAGAACATGAAGCCGCTGTTCGAGACCGTGTTGAAGCACGTGCCGGCGCCGCAAGCCAACGAAGACGCGCCCCTGCAATTGCAGATCTCCGCGCTGGACTACAACAGCTATGTCGGCCGCATCGGCGTCGGCAAGATCATGCGCGGCCGGGTCAAGACCGGCCAGCAGGTCATCGTGCTGTTCGGCACCGATGAGGAGATGGCCGAACACGAGCGCAGCCCGATCAAGGCCAAGATCGGCCAGGTGTTCGGTTACCAGGGCCTGAACAAGATCGAGCTGGACGAAGGCCTGGCCGGCGACATCGTGCAGATCACCGGCATCGAGGATCTGGTCCTGGGCGCCACCCTCGCCGACCCGGAACAGCCGGAGGCCCTGCCGCTGCTGAAGATCGACGAGCCCACCCTGTCGATGCAGTTCATGGTCAACACCAGCCCGCTCGCCGGCACCGAGGGCAAGTTCGTCACCAGCCGTCAGATCCGCGACCGTCTGCACAAGGAGCTGCTCACCAACATGGCGCTGCGCGTGCACGACACCAAGGACGCCGACATCTTCGACGTCGCCGGACGTGGCGAACTGCACCTGTCCATCCTGCTCGAGAACATGCGCCGCGAGGGCTTCGAACTGGCCGTCGGCCGTCCGCGTGTGGTGAAGAAGATCGTCGATGGCGTCGAACTGGAGCCCTACGAGCAGCTCACCGTCGACGTGGAGGAAGAGCATCAGGGCGGCGTCATGGAAAGCCTCGGCCTGCGTCGCGGCGACATGCTCGACATGGTGCCGGACGGTCGCGGTCGCGTGCGCATCGAATACCGCATTCCCGCCCGTGGCCTGATCGGCTTCCAGGGCGAGTTCATGAACCTGACCCGCGGCACCGGCCTTCGGTTCAAGCCAAAGCTGCTGACGCCGAAGCAGTACGAGGCGTCCCTCAAG
>CAZONS010000092.1:0-11340 GCA_964581195.1 uncultured Thiobacillus sp.
CGAATGTAACCAATCGCAAGTGTTTGATTAGCAAGAACAATCATGGCTTTCTCGAAAAGGCATGCAAAAAATTGAATGTAACCGGTCAAACCGCTTGACATGGCATGCAATTGCATCTCTAATGCCGTCCATCAGCAACCACCAATAGGCGAACAGCGATGGCAAACACGGCCCCAAAAAAAACCAGTCGTGAGGACTGGCACCCGGCGGACATCAAGGCCGCCCTCAACAAGCGCGACTGGACGCTAGCGGCCCTGGCTGCATCCCACGGGCTGGAGAAATCCACCATTACCCACGCGCTGCAACGCAGCTACCCGAAGGCGGAGCAGATCATCGCCGAGGCGATCGGCGTGTGCCCCAGTGAAATCTGGCCGACCCGCTGGAACCAGGATGGGACGAAAAAGCCGCGTGGCGCTGACGTTCTGAAGTTTACCGCACGGGAGAAGGCGCGCCATGGCAGGGCGGCCGCCGTGGCGGGCAATGTGGCGGTGGGAGGCTGACATGGGCGCGATCACTCAACGCATCAGCGTCATATTGTTGCGCGGCCTGCTGTCCCACGGCGGGCGGGTGAAGGCCGCATGGCCGACGGTCTATGTGCGGTCCGGTGTGCTGGGTGGGCAGTACGTCGCCCGGCTGGCGCGGGGAGGCTGACATGAGCGAACTCACATTTAGCCGCTTGGCGCGGATTACCGCGTTACTGGTTCGTCCGGCGGGTACTCCCGCGCCAATGCTTCGATCTGATCATGAAGCAGCGCCGCAGCCATGCGCTGGCCGTCAACGGTCAGCACAGCAGCCGAGTAGCGCATCTGCTCAAGAAGCGGGTCGACACGAAGATGACCGCTCTTAATCAATGTGACGATCACGGCGTTCAAAGCGCCATGCAGGGCGAGAAACGCCTGGCTGTTCGGGATTTTTTCGTCGTCCAGGTCCATGAGGGGTCTCCTGTGGTGGGTCTGGTGAATGGGGATTCCCAGTCTACCGCCGGATGCGCCCATCGCCCTTACGAGGTCAGGCCATGAAACGCCTCGTCGACACCCTTTCCGGCGACCTGTTCGCCAGCATTCCCACCGCTTACCCGATGTTGCCGGGGGCGTGGAATTTCCGGGTTGAGATCGCGCATGTGATGGGCGAGGCGATCAAGGCCTGCCCGCTGGACCGCTACGCCATCGCCGCCGACATGGGGCGGCTGCTGGGGCGGGAGGTGAGCGTGAACAGCCTGGACAAATACACGTCGGAAGCGGCGGAAGGGCACCACCCGAGCCTGGAGACGGCGATTGCCTTCGATGCCGCGACCGGGGGCATGGCGCTACTGTCCATGTACGCCGGGAAGTTGGGCGCGAAGGTGTTGCCGGGCAAGGATGCGCTACTGGCGGAGCTGGGCAAGCTGGAGCAGATGAAGGGCGAGATCGCGCGGCAGGAACGGGCGATCAAGCGGGTGCTGGGGGAGGAGAAATGAGATCCGCCCTGTTCGCCGCGCACTCTCGGGCCTTCAGTGTGGACGCAGCGTCGTCCGAGCGCTTCCTGTTGGAATTACAAGCCCGGATCGGTCAACTGGTGGCCACGGGAGCTTCATTCCGTGCAGCAGAAACAGCGCTACAGCCACTGTTGTCTGTTCAGGCGAAAAACCCGGGGGAATCGGCATGAGCGGATTGCCTTGTACCTCGTTGGCCAGCGCCACCACGAGCGCTTGCTGCTGGCGTTCCAGTAGTACGCGCCAGGCGCCCGCCGCCAAGTCATCCCATCCAGCATTGGCGTCGTCGATCAGCCGCTCGATGGCGCCGTCCGCTTCCGGCTCGAATGTGGCGTCATATGGCAGCGAGCGGATGCGCTCTATGGCTGCGTGGAATCGCTGGTTGAGCGGCCATAGCGCCTCTACGCATTGCCAGCCGGAAAGGTGTATCGGCCGCACGGTGTCCAGCGGTTTCCCAAGGACGCTTTCCGCGAAGGCCTGGAACAGGTCGAAGTTCATTGAGGGTGCTCCCGTGAAAGTGGATGAAATGCCGATGTCGAGCCGGCCCGGCCACTCTAGCGGGAGCGCCCTCACCCAACAATCGGCGGGGCAAGCTGGAAGCCTGCGCTACAGGGGTAGTAGCCATGACTGAGCGCAGCGCCCCCCTCAAGACCATCGCCGCCGCGCTGGGAATCAGCCGGATTGGGGCGCTCAAGCGCGCCGCGCGCGAGTCCTGGCCCTACCAGGAAGTCACGGAGCGTGGCGGGAAGCCGTTGCGGGAGTACGCGCTGGCGACGTTGCCGAAGGATGTGGCGACGGCGGTCTATCTCTATATGCACGCACAGGAGCATGACCATGACGCAACGGGGAACGGAGTTCATTCAGCACCCGCTGGGCGTGGCGGCGGTTCGGCGGTCGCGGCCACGGCGGTGGCTGGCGGTGATCACCTGGGAGGCCGCGTCACCACCAGCGCACCCGACGGAAACCACCTGGTGGCCCAGCAAGACGGCGGCGTGGGCGTGGGTTTGCCTGCGGCTGGAGCAGGCGTCCGGTTCGACACCTCCGACCTGAGTGCCGCGCAGCGCGAGACCGACTATGCGCGGCGGGCGATCCGCGAGTTTGTGGAGACGTACCCGGCCGGCGTGAAGGCGGCGCTGACGCACCTGAACGTGGCGCACGGCGAGGGCATGCTGAGCAAGCGGCTGGCCTGGGCTTATGCGCATTGCCACGACAAGGTGCGGGCCGGACAGCAGCTCAACACCAAGACCTATTACAACTGGCTGGCGATCAAGCAACAGCGCGGCAGCCTGGCGCCGGCGAAGAAGCAGAAGGCGGCGCGCGTCCAGCCCTGGCACGTCGCCGCCGTGGCGTTGCGGCAGCGGCCGCAGGGCAGCACGCTGACGTGGATACACGAGCAACTGACGGCGCAAAATCACGCGGTCAGTTACGACCAGGTGGCGCGCTTCTTCCGCGAGCAGTTCAGCGCGCTGGATCAGCTCAAGGGGCGCTATACCGGATCCAAACTGCGCAGTCACAAGTTTTACCAGCACCGCACCAGCGCCGGGCTGGCGCCGGCCGACGAGGTGCACGCGGACGGATGGAACACGCACTTTTCCGCGCCGCACCCGGTCACCGGCGAGTTTGTCACGTATGAGGTGTGGCACTTCCACGACGTGGCCACGCGCTATGTAACGCCGCCCGGCCTGGGGTTGACCGAGCAATTCGAGGTCATCGCCAAGGGGCTGGAGAACTTCATTCGGGTGTTCGGGCGGCCGCTGATCGTGCAGACCGACAGCACGAAGATCATTCGCGGCAGCGCGCGTTTCACCAAGGCGGTGCACAGCCTGGAAGAGCGCATCGGCTGCACCATCGTGCACCCGAAAGAGGTGGGCAACTCGCAGGCCAACGGCATTTGCGAGAACTTCAACACCTCATGGCTGGACAAGCAGAGCCGCGAGCTTGCCACCTACCAGAGCCCGAAGCAGATGGATGAGCTGAGCTACAAGCGGACCAGGAAGCTCACCGGCGCGGGGGTGAAAGCGGCGGCCTCGGGCGATCTTGAACTGGCCGAGAAGAAGTTCCAGGAAGCCGAGCGCATGGGCAAGGGCCGGGTGTTCCGCAGCCACCAGGAAGCCATCGACTGGATATTGCAGACCGTCGACGCCTACAACGACCGGCCGCACCGCGCCTTGCCCAGGGTGCGCGGCATTGATGGCAAGCTGCGCCACCAGACCCCGCGCGAGGCGCTGGCGGAACATGTTTCCCATGGCTGGCAGCCGGATGCGCTGGAAGAAGACGAGTTGATGGAGCTGTTCCGGCCCATCGTCAAGATCAAGGTCAGCCGCGAGACGGTCAGCCCCTACGGCGGCATGCGCTACCGCAACCCGGAGGTGCTGGGGCACTGGAACGGCAAGGAAGTCCTGGTCAGCTACGACATCCACGATTGGCGCCAGGTCGAGGTGTTGACGCCGCAAGGCGAGTTCATCTGTTCGGCCGAATTCGTCGCCGCCACCGGCTACCGGGCGCAAAGCGCCTACGAAGCCGCCGAGGAAAAGCGCGCCAAAGCCCAGATTCGCAGCCTGGAAAACAAGGCCAAGAAGGTGGAACGCGAGCGCCTGCGCGGCAGCGTCATCGAGCACGACGACCTCCCCGCGCTGCAAGCCTTCATCGAGGCCAACCCCATTCCGCAGCGGGAAACGCTGCGCGACGTGGACGAGGTGATCGCCGAACTGGAGGCGAAGAACCCGACGCCGAAGCCCAGGGCGGTGCGGCAGGTGAGCGAGGAAGAACTGAATCTCTGGCTGTACCACGGCGGGCCGGACCCGCGCCAGTTGGATGAAGACGAGGAAGAAACCACCGAGATGGCGGCCGGGTGACGGCAATCACCCAGCGCGCCTTTTGCAACACATCACGCAACAACACCAAGGAGCTTACACGATGAAACACCACTATGTCGAAACCAGCAATCACGCGCGCTTCATGGCGGGCGTCTCCGCCGTGGAAAACCGGGGCAGCAAGGAAGCGTGCATCCTGCTGCTGACCGGGGAGCCGGGCACCGGCAAGACCGCCGCCGTGCATCGCTTCGGCTCTGACCGGATGGCGGTGCGGCTGGAAGGCATCCCCGGCATGAGCCTGGCCTACCTGCGCGACTACCTGGCCGACCAGACCGGCGTGCACGGGCGCAGCAAGTACCACCAGCACGCCGGCTTCGAGGACTACCTGCGCGAGACCCAGGCGCCGATCATCCTGGACGAAGCCCAGCACGGCCTGCCGGACAAGGGCGCGGTGATCGAATACCTGCGCCGCCTGGCCGAGGGCGCGGGCGTGATGTTGGTGCTGGTGTGCCACACCAGCGAGCGGCATCGGTTCAGCGAGGATCGGCTGGCGCACATCGCCACCCGGATCAGCGCCAGCCCCCTGCTCACCCCGGCCAGCGTGGATGATTGCGCGCTGTACCTGCGGGAAATCTGCGAGGTGGAGTGCGACGCCAGCGTCGCCGGCCTGGTGCACGCGCAGAGCCGGGGGCGTTACCGGCTGCTCAGCAACGCCACCAGCAAGATCGAGACCCTGGCCGCCAAGCTGGGTGCGCGGGCCGTCACCGCGCGCGATCTGCACGGCGTGAAGCTGTGCGAGGACGTGATGAAGACGCACGCGAAGGGCGGCAAGTGAGCCCCGGTCAAACCGCCCCCCGCACCAAGGCTTTCGGCCTGCGCGCCCGCGCCTGGTGGGTGATGCGCGAAACCCGGCGCTTCACCGTGGTGGATCTGCTCGCCATCGTCGCCGACGGCAAAGAGGCCGATGCCGCGTCAAACCTGGGCAAGTACGTCCGCGCTTTGTCGCGCGCCGGCATCCTGGCCGAGGTGGGGCGCACCGACCCCGGCCACAGCACCAGCAACGGCGACAAGGTGTACCGCGTCAAGATCAATCGCGGCCCGAAGGCGCCGGTGTGGCGGGCCAGCCAGGGCTGCGTGTACGACCCCAACGACGGCGCGGTGTATGCCCTTGTCGTAGAGGCGGGTCTCAGACCCGCCCCTACACAGGCCCACGAGGCGGGCGGGACGCCAGCGATCCAGGGGGCGCGCCATGTCTGAGCATTGGAAAACCCTGTTGGCCGAGGCTATCGCGACCGACCCGCGCGGGCGCGCCGGGGTGGCGGATCGGCTGGGGCTGTCGCGCTCGGCTGTCAGCCAGGTCATGAGCGACACCTACCCGGCCCGCGTCGACAAGATCGCCCAGACCGTGCTCGACCACCTCGACAAGCCCGACTGCCCCCTGGTCGGCCGAATCATCGAGCGCGCCCTGTGCCGGCGCACCGCGCTGATCCCGGGGCCGCGCGGCGGCGACGCCCGCGCGCGCTGGCTTACCTGCCAGACCTGTCCCAGCAAACCCCTGCACGAAAGGAGCAAGCCATGACCCCCAAGCATGAAGACCACATCAGCGCCTTCCAGATCGCCTTTGTCTGCATGGTGATCCTTGCCGCCTTCGCCATGGCCGGGCAGGGCGATTACCTGGGCGAGCTGGAAGTCGAGAACGCCCGCTTGAAAGCCAGCGCCGCGCATTGCCGCGCGGTCAGCGCGGAAGCCGAGGCCGAGCGCATCGCGGCGCACCTGGCGGAGGCGCGGCCATGAGCGACTACAACGCCCCCGTGCTGGCCGCGCTCTCCGGCGCAACGAGCCAGCATCCACGGCGCCGGGAACAGATCGGCGCGGCGCTACTCGCCGCCGACCTGCGGCTGGCCGATGCCGACCTCGACCGCGCGCTCGCCAGCCTGGAGAGCCAGCGCCAGATCGTATCCGCCCGCGTCGGTGTCGACCCGCTGCACCTGCACCCGGTGTGGTGGCCAACCGGCATCCCGGCGCAGTTGCCGCAGAGCTTCACCATCGGCAAGTACACCGTCGCGGACGCGGCGGCAAGCGCCGCCGTGCCACGCGCGGCCGACGCCGACTACGGCGAAGCCGCCGGGCGCGCGGCGGTGCGCGCCGCGCGGGTCAAGAAAACAGGCGGAACCGGCGCCGCGATGGCCGAACTCGCGCGGTCGCGGCGCATCGCGCGGGCCGCCACTCCGATTCCCACCGTCGTAAATCCAACCGTCGCAAATCCCCCCCAGCCCCCCTTTGATAAAGGGGGGAGTGAAGTGATGCCCCCCTTTGATAAAGGGGGGAGCCAACCCCAGGAGCCCACCATGACCCGCCTTACCGCACCCGCACACCCCAGAGACGCCGGCAAGGATGCCGGCGCTACACGAGACGCCGCACCTGTAGCGCAGGCGTCCCCGCCCGCGTCTCCCAGCAAGCACGCCGCCCGCCATCTGCGCGACAGCATCAACAAGGGCAACGGCGTGTTGCAGAACCAGATCCTCGCCGCGCTGATGGGTGTCACGCGCGAAGAGCCGCTCACGACCGCGCGCATTCACGGCCTGTGCCCCGCCGCCGCGAGCCGGGAAAGCGTTTCCGTCACCCTGCGCACGTTGCAAAGTCGCGGGCTGGTGGAGTGCGACAGCCGGGTCGAGGATGCGCGGCGGGCCAATGTTTACTGGCTGGCCGGCCCGGCCGCCCTGAACGACGGCCACGAGGCCAACATCGCCGCCGTCCGCCGCCTGGTGGCCGACGAGGAGCCGGGGCCGGAGCCTGAGCCGGAACCCACGCCGCTGCCGGACGATGCCGACGAGGCCATCGCCCAATCCATGATCGACCACACTCGCGCCAAACTGCTCAGCGAGTGCGGCCGCGCTCAAATCGGCTTCGCCTACGACGACGGCGGCGCTTTGGAGATCCGCACTGGCGAGGAAACCCTGCGCCTGGCGCCGCCCACCGTCGCCCGCCTGGTGCGCTTCCTCGGGAGGATTGCCGCGTGAGCCTGCCCGCCGTCTCCTGCCCCTGCTGCAACGTCGCGTTGCCGCTGGAGGCGTGGATAGCCCACCAGGGCGCGCGCGAAGCCTTCCTGGCACTGGCCGGCCTGCACCCCTCGGTGCGGCTGCCGATGGCCGGCATCCGCTACGCCGGGCTGTTCGCCCCGGCGAAGCAGACCATGCGCTGGGAGCGCATCGCCGACGTGCTGGCCGAGCTGCGCGAGCTGGTCGGCACGGGCCGGGTGGAATGGGAAGGGCGCGGCCACCCCGCGCCGCTCGACTACTGGCTCCAGGCCATCGACACCATCGCCGCCAAGCCCGACCTGCGCCGCCCGCTCAACGGCCACAACCTGCTGCGCAAGATCGTCGCCGGCTACTCGGAGCAAGCCCAGGCCAGCGCCGAGCGGGAGCGCCTCACCAGCGGGCGCGGGGAGACCCCCGTAGGGGCGGGCTTCAAACCCCCCCCTACGGTGGAGGCGGGTTTGAACCCCGCCCCTACCCCCCGCGCCAGCATGCCCGCCCACATCCGCGACACCCTGCGCAATTTCGCGCTGAACGACCAGATGAAAAATCCCCCCCAGCAACCCCAGGAGCCCAACGATGGCCAACCCTAAACGTCTCAAAACCCCCGCCGCCGCCGCCCCGCAAACCCGCGACCAGGTCGCCGCCCAGATCCGGGAGATCGGCGACCTGCAACGCCTGTTCCTGCGCGAGAGCGCGGAAATGAACGACGCCATTGCCGCCATCACCCATCGCCACCAGCCCGCCCTTGAGGCGCTGGACCGTGGCATCCAGGAACTGCAAGCCGGCGTGCAAGCCTGGTGCGAAGCCAACCGCGCCGAGCTCACCAACGGCGGCAAGACCAAGACCGCCAACCTCATCACCGGCGAAGTGCAATGGCGGCAGCGCCCGCCCTCGGTACGCGTGCGCGCCCAGGAAATGGTCATCGAAACCCTGTTCAAGCTCGGCCTGGACCGCTTCCTGCGGGTCAAGACCGAGATCAACAAGGACGCCGTGCTCGCCGACCCGGAAGCCGTCACCGGCATCGCCGGACTGACGATCCAGACCGGCGTCGAGGACTTCGTCATCACCCCCTTCGAGCAAACCGCGTAATGGCTACATCCCCCAGGAAACCGTGGGCAAACGGAACCAGCGGGCACGGAAAAAGCAAAGACTCGCCTTCAGCAGCACCCCAAATGAGCGCCGGGAACTCGCACCGATTTTTTGTAGCGCAGGCATCTTGCCTGCGTCTTTAACCCCAGCAGGCCGGAAGCCTGCGCACCAGGAGCAAGACATGAACCTCAACGACCTGATTGACCGCATCCACCTCCACGCCAACACCACCACCAGCCAGCCGGCCGTGACCAAGGGCGAAATCCGCCGCGTCCTGGACAGTCTTGGCGTGGTGGCCACCAGCGAACTCGGAACCGAGGCCGGGGAAATTCCGCTGCCCGGTCTTGGCAAGCTCAAGGCCGACGTCCGCGCAGCCCGCACCGGGCGCAACCCAGCAACCGGCGTCGAGATCGCCATCCCCGCCAAGGCGGTCGTTAAGTTCGTCGCCGCCAAGGTGCTCAAGGACGCCCTGGCCTGATCGGCGTTCGCCTCGATGGCCTCGGAGACGGGGCCATCCGGGAGGTCACCCCAGGAGGATGCACGATGCCCACCACCCTATCAATGTCCCAGCGCAAGGCGTTGGCAGACAAGCACAGCAACCCATATGGCAGCCTGACCCTCCTCTGCGACGGGCGCCGTATCACGCTCCAGACGCAGCGCGCGTCCAAGACGAGCATGACGTACTGCGTCATGACCTACGTGG
This sequence comes from uncultured Thiobacillus sp., assembly GCA_964581195.1. Lineage (GTDB taxonomy): Bacteria > Pseudomonadota > Gammaproteobacteria > Burkholderiales > Thiobacillaceae > PFJX01. The sequence goes on from CAZONS010000092.1 coordinate 9,115, forward strand.
ATGGGAAATTCGAGGGGCGTTGGATATCCGCCGCCGAGCCATGCCCCGAGCAGAAGTTCATGCGCCGCGCCGAGAAGCGGTATGTATCGGAGAAAAAAATCGCGGCCATGGAAAAGAAATACGGAAAAAAGCGCGTAGCCGAGTACTGGACGAACGCCAGGAAGGTGCACATCTCATTCATGCCCTATTGGAAAACCTACCTGGCCGCGCTGAATCACCTGTGCCGCGTTTGTGAGTCGGTTGAGGTGGTCGAGGCTGACGCATGAACTACGACCCCCGCCGCGCCCTGTTCGCCGCCTGCCGCAAGCTGGGCATCGACGAAGATGCCCGCCACGAACTGCTCCAGGCGATCACCGGCAAGGCCAGCACCAAGGAATTGACGGCGCGGGAGTGGGTGCAGGTGATGGACCACCTCAACAAGCTCACCGGACACACCGCGCAAGACGGCAAGCCCGCGAGTTGGCGCGCGGGGTGCGAAGCCCTGGGCGGCAAGGTCGGCGCGCTGCTGGCCGATCAGAAGCTGCCCTGGCGTTATCTCACTCACGGCGCCAACGGCAAGCCCAGCATGGTCAAGCGCCTGGCTGGCGTCGACCGGCTCGAATTCGCCACCGCCGACGGCCTGCGCGCCATCATCGCGGCGCTGGCCAGGCGCCAGGCAAAGCAGGCCGGCGCATGAAGCTTTCTGTCGATCACCTACCCAAGTCGGCGCGCACGCTAGCGCAGGTGATCGGCCTACCGGCGACGCTGGCGCTGGTTGCCGACCAAAACTACGCCGGGCAGCGCTTCGTCCCGCCCAAGGCCGGCGCCGATCACGCCGCGCTGGCCGAGGTGATCGGCGCGGACGCGGCGGACAAGCTGGCCGCGCATTTCCGTGAAGAGATCGACATCCCGAAGTGTCAGGATGCCATCCGAGCCGTGACCCACAACGCACTGCGCGACGACTTCGACGCGCTAACGCATGGCCCAGAGGCGCTCACCGCCCGCAAGGCGGTATCGGAGCTGGTGCGCCGTTACGGCTATGTCGATCGCCACGTCTGGCGGTTGCTCAAGCAGCCCGACACTGGCGGCACTGTGATGGAGTCGGCACAGGCGGAATTGTTTTGACCTGACCAAAGGAGATTGACCATGCATCACGCACGACCTGACTACGACCTCATCCAGGACCCCGCTTGTGCGGCAGAATGAATGTTTCGAAAACTGAATGGAGGGCATCATGAAACACACCATCACAACACTTGCCGCCTTGCTGCTGGCTATGCCGGCGGCGGCCGATATTTACAAATGCAAGGATGCGACCGGTAGGTTGATCTATAGCGATCTGGCCTGCCCAAGCAAAACAGAGGTGATCAGCAAGCCAAAAGCGAGGCCTGCCGCGTTCGGCCATGGCAACAATGCCAAGCAGCAAACGGCAGATGCCATCATGCTGATGAGCGATTCGGCTAGACCGGCGTTCTCCAAGCTCAAGGTCCTCTCCTCAATCCGCGAATCTGAAGGCACGACCGAAGCCCGCGCCTGCCTGGAACGGTACCGTTCATCGTTCAAGGATCCGCGCAGCCCTTACGTTGTGTCATCTGGAATTTATTATGACAAGGTGGCCAATGAGCGCTTTGTTCACTCTGATGTCAGTGCCCGTAATGGGTTTGGCGGCGCAACAAGAACCGACTTGCTTTGTAGCTTGACAGATTGACTACGCGGAAACCGCGCCAGAACGTACAGCATAAAGCGCCTGTTGGGCGCGAGGAGGATTGAGATGACGCCTCTGAATGGAACAAAAACGCACCCGCTGACCGCGCACGCATTGGCCGAACTTTGCGACATCGCGAACAGCCCGTGCCCACGCCAGGCGGTTAATCCAGGCGTGGCAAACAGGCTGTTTCGCGAGGAACTGGTTGAGTCGGTCATGCTTCCGAGCCCGTTCGCGACCCACGCCGGGAAACTGCTGGAGCATCTGCGGATAACCGAAGCCGGCCGGCGCGCTGCTGGCCTGGCGCCCAACGACAAAGGTTAACCGGGCGCGCGCGAGGCGCCCCAACGAATTGAGCCGGCGTTTCGCGCGCTCCGGTTGAACCGATAGTTGGGCGCTATGAGTGACATGAAGAACAACACAGAATTTGCCGACGAATCATGGGGAAAGGCCACCGAATGGCGAGATGCCTGTAGTTTGGCGGGCCTGGGGTATATCTGTGACGACGACCTGGCCACGTTGTTGCGGCAGATCCTTCCACG
>CAZONS010000093.1:0-11313 GCA_964581195.1 uncultured Thiobacillus sp.
GTCGGGAATTGGTGTATAAACGTACCAGTGCGGCGCCTGCCGCAGCGACCGCGCGCCCCCACGTGTCCCGACCCGCCCCGTCCGGCACGGGAGGCCGCCAGACTGGAGCCTCACATGCCGAGCACGATCTCCCGCCCCGCCTTCCCGTACCGCTTGTTCCTTCCCCTGTTTTCCAGCTTTGCCGTGTTGATCCTTGCCGGCGCCTGGTATGTCGCCAATGAAAGGCTGGTCAGCGAACTGGACATCATGCGTTCCAACGAAATCGGCACCGTCATCCTGGGCGTGCGGCGGCTGGACGACACTCTGCGCGCGCCCTTCCAGCAGTTGCGGACGCTGGCGCGCGACGAGACGACGCGCCGTGGTTTCGCCAGCGGCGACGGGGATGCGCTGGCGAGGGTATTCGCCACCCTGATCCACTTCAACGAACAGATCGATCACGTCAGCTGGATCGATGAAACCGGCATGGAACGGGTCAGGGTCGACAATGTCGAGGGCAGGCCGGTGACCGTCGCGCCCGCGCGCTTGCGCAATGAATCGGGGCGCTATTATTTTCGCGAAGCCCTGAGCCTGAGGCAGGATCAGGTCTACGTCTCCCCGCTGGATCTGAGCGTCGATGAGAGCGGCGCGGTGGAAGCGCCGCACAAGCCGCTGCTGCGTTTGGCGAGCCCGGCCCGGGACAGCCAGTCAGGGATGCGCGGCATCCTGATGATTCACGTGGCCGCGAGCCATCTGATCGATGCCTTCAGCGAGAGCCTGATTGGCGCCCGCGACCACGTCATGCTGTTGAATCGCGACGGATATCGCTTGGTGAGCCCGAATTCGGACGACACCTGGGGCTTCATGTTCGATCGTGAATCCACCCTGGCCAGCCCGCACCCGGCCGCCTGGAAGGCCATTTCCAGCATCCCCTCCGGCCAGGTCGAACTTGCCGATGGCCTGTGGACCTGGAGCACCGTCTACCCGCTCAAGCTCGATGACGATCGCGACGTGGTCCACATTCCGCACTGGCGGGTGGTGGCGCACCTGCCGGACAGCCAGCTGGCGATGATCCGCGAGGGAGCCTGGGTCGCGGTCGGCCTCAACAGCCTGATACTCCTGGTTCTGGTCGGGGGCCTGTGCGCGTGGCTGGCACGCGCCCTGAACGGTCGCGCGCAGGCTCTGGTGGAGGTGCGTCTGGCGCAGGCGGAAGCCGATGCCGCCCGCCACCTGTCCGAGGCGCAGCAGCGCTTTCGCCTGGTGGTGGAAGCCAATGCCGCCGGCTTGCTGGTGGTCGATGCCAGCGGCCGCATCGTCCTGGCCAATGCCGCCTTGACGCGGATGTTCGGCTATGAAGGCGAGGAGCTCATCGGTCAGCCCATGGAGATCCTGCTGCCCGAATCCGAACGGGAGCGCCATGTCAGGCTGCGCGAAGGTTACCTGGACGCGCCCCTGCCCAGGCCGATGGGCGCTGGCCGCGACCTGCATGGCCGGCGCAAGGATGGCAGCATCGTGCAGGTCGAGATCAGCCTGAGCGCATTCGTTGAGGATGGCCGGCAGTTCATCGACGCCGTCGTCGTCGACATCACGGAGCGCAAGCGAGTCGAACGTTTGCATCAGGCCAGCGAAACCCGCTTGCGGGTGTTGCTGGAGACCAATCCCAACGGCCTGCTGGTGGTGGACGACCAAGGCCGGATCAAGCTGACGAACCCGGCGCTGAATCGCATGTTCGGCTATGCCCATGGCGAACTGATGAACCAGATGGTGGAAAAGCTGGTGCCGACGGCCACCCGGGCGCGCCATGGCCAACTGCGCGAGCAGCACCTCGAAGCCCCCGCCACGCGGCCCATGGGCGCGGGTCTGCATCTGCGGGGTCAGCGCAAGGATGGCGGCACCTTCCCCATAGCCGTGAGCCTGGCGAGCTTCGAGGAGGAGGGGAGAACGTTCACGCAGGCCACCGTCATCGATGCCTCGACACAGGCGGGGACGTGACGCCACCGCGTCGACAGCGCCGCGCGCCGCTCAATCCATTTCGCGATTCGTGAGCGAATCCCACCCCGGAGCCGGCGGGCTCCGTATAATCCGCGCCACTCGCGCGCCCAGCCAATCGGCGCGCGTTTTCTCATTTCACTCCCCCATTCCGTCTGCCTCGATTGGTGCCGCGTCAAAGCGGTGGGCCGTCGCAGGAGTTGTTTCATTGTCTTCCCCCATCATTTCCGACGGCACGACGTTTGCCGACCTTGGCCTCGCCGCGCCGCTGCTTCGCGCCATTCAGGAGGCGGGCTACAGCACCCCCACGCCTATCCAGGCGCAGGCCATACCCCTGGTCCTGGCGGGTGGCGATCTGCTCGCCGCCGCGCAGACCGGCACCGGCAAGACCGCCGGCTTCACCCTGCCCATCCTGCATCGGCTCATGGACAGGCCGCTCACGCCCAAACCCGGGCGCCCGCGCTGCCTGATCCTCGTCCCCACCCGTGAACTCGCGGCCCAGGTGGAAGAATCGGTGCAGACCTACGGCAAGCATTTCCCGCTGGTGTCGATGGTCATGTTCGGTGGCGTCAACATCAACCCGCAGTACAAGGCCCTGAAGGGCAGGGTCGACATCCTGGTGGCCACGCCCGGTCGCCTGCTCGACCATGTCGGCCAGAAGACCGTGGACCTGTCCGGCATCGAGATCCTGGTCCTGGATGAGGCCGACCGCATGCTGGACATGGGCTTCATCCGCGACATCCGCAAGGTCATCGCCCTGATCCCGAAGCAGCGCCAGACCCTGCTGTTCTCCGCGACCTTCTCGGACGAGATTCGCACCCTCGCCAATGGCCTCCTCAACAATCCCGGCTGTGTCGAGGTGGCCCGGCGCAACACCGCCTCCGAACTGGTGGAGCAGTCCGTCCACCTGGTGCCGCAGGCGCACAAGCGGGAATTCCTCGCGCATCTGATCCGCCACCACAACTGGCAGCAGGTGCTGGTGTTCACCCGCACCAAGCATGGCGCCAACAAGCTGGCCGAGAAGCTGGTCAAGGACAGGATTCCGGCGGCGGCGATCCACGGCAACAAGAGCCAGGCCGCGCGCACCCGCGCCCTCTCCCAGTTCAAGGACGGCACCCTGCAGGTGCTGGTGGCGACCGACATCGCCGCGCGCGGCATCGACATCGACCAGCTGCCGCAGGTGGTCAACTTCGAGCTGCCCAATGTGCCCGAGGATTACGTCCACCGCATCGGCCGTACCGGCCGCGCCGGCAGTTCGGGGGCCGCGGTCTCCCTGGTGGATAACGAGGAAATGGGTTACCTGAAGGATATCGAGCGTCTGATCAAGCGCTCCATCGCCCGCGTGGTGGTGGAAGGCTTCGTCATGCCGGAATCGGCGGCGCCGCACGAAGGCCTGGACGACCGGCGGCCGCCACGCCCGACGGGGGGGCGCAACGCGCCGAATCGCGGCGGTCAGCCCAACAATCGTTCCGGCGCCCCGCGCAAGCCGGCGAAGCCGGAACAGGGTGGCAGGGCACCGCGCCCGTCCGGCGCGGGCCCGGCGCCGGCGCGTCACACCGCGCGCCCCTCGGCGGCATTGCTGGGGTCGGGCGCGGGAAAGAAGGGCAATTGACCGTGTCGGAGGGGGTAATCATGGTGATTCCGCCGACAGTCGCGAATTTCATGTTGGGTTTCCCGCGCGCAACAGTGGGCCGTTTCGGCCCGGCAATGTGATAATGCCGCCATGAATGCACCGCAAACCGTACCCCCACGTCGTCGCCTGCAGGAACTGCTGGCCATCCCCGACAGGCTGCGCACCGAAGCCGAATGGGATGAGTTGCACGAGCTGGAGATTTCCCTGGCCCCCGGCAATCGCGCGGATGTCGCGCCACCGCGTTCCTACACCACCTCCGTCGCCGCGCCCGGCAATTCCAATCCCAAGCCCAGGCAGCCGCGTCCACCCAGGGCCAACCCTGGCGAGGGCGGTGGCGGCGGCGGCGGTGGCGGCGAGGCCAAGAAGACCTTTCGCAAGCGTCACCGCAAACCGGCCAAGCCGGGCGGCGGTTCCGAGTCTCCTCCCAGCGCCTAGCCCGGATATTGCATGAATACTCGCGCGCCCTCGTTGGCCCCTTATTCGCACTGGAAAGTCTTGCTCAGTCGGGCGTATGAATAACTACGCCGCTCCTTCGCAAAACTTCCATTACAAACAATGGCCTGCGCGATCATCACGCGAATTCATGCAATATCCGGGCTAGGAGCCTGTCGGACTTTGGAATCTCCGGCTGCAAATCGACCGCGCCGGCCCCTTTTTCGCCCATTTCTTGAGCAATGGTTCGACCATTCCCCAGCGAAATGGTCAAAAAATGGCCTCGGCGGGGCCGCTTTTCGCTATCGGAGCCCAAAGTCCGACAGGCTCCAAGGAGCCTGTCGGACCTGGGTCGTCGGTTCGCGTCAGGCGTGAACCGCGGCCATCCACGGTTGACGCGAACCGGGCCATGAACTTCCCCGGGATGTCAGGGTAATTACCCGGCATCGGCCAGTATCAATACGGTATCCGCCGCGTATTGACACGAATTTACCGGCCGATGGCGGGCCGGTGTAATCCGACCACGGCGCTTCGTTCGTGGTGGGGCGCTGGAACCCAACCCAACGTCCCCAGGAGTCGACATGAACCCATCCCGCCTCATTCCCTCGCTGCTTTGCGCCCTGCTGGCCGCGCCCACCACCCAGGCCGCCAACCTGGACGTCAGCCTCGGCCTGGTCAATGTCATTCCGGATATCGAATCGCCGGTGGTGGGGGTGGAGGCCAGCACGGAAACCAAGCCGATCCTGAACCTGACCTACTATCTGAACGACAACCTGGCCCTGAACACGGCGGCCGGCATCACCCGTCACACCTTCTCCGCCGGCGGCGCCACCCTGGGCAAGGCCAGCATGGCGCCGTTCCACCTGATGCTGCGGTACCACTTCATGCCCAGGACGGCGTTCAGCCCCTACGTCGGCGCCGGCATCCACCACACCGTCTTCTTCGACAAGGACGGCGCGGTGTTCGACACCCTGCGCGACTTCCCGGCGGACACCGGCGGCGTCCTGCAGGTGGGTTTCGACTACAGCCTCGACAAGGATTACTTCATCAACTTCGACGTGAAGAAGTTCTACCTGAAGACCGATGTGCTGCCCGGTGCCGGCGGCCCGAAGATCGAGACGCTGACACTCGACCCCCTGCTGGTCGGCCTGGCCGTCGGCCGACGCTTCTGACGGCCTGACCGCGGTCCACCCCCCGCGCTTGGGGAGGCGGCTCAGAACAGGGGAATCAGCTTGTAGCCCTGGGTCTGCCAGCCGATCAGGGAGATGAAGCCGTCTCCCACCAGCGAGAGGCCGGGCAGCAGGCTGTCGTTGGCCACCTTGAAGACGCGCGTCGCGATGGCGCACACCTCCTGCCGCACGCCCAGTTCGCGCAATCCCGCGACCTGCGCGGCCACCGCCTTGAGGTCGTCGTCGTGCTGCATTTCCAGATCGACTTCCGGCGTGCGGGAGAGGAAGCGCACGGTGGGGCCGATGTAGACGACCACGAAGTCGGGCTTCACCTCCTGGCGCAGCAGCCCCGCATGGGTGCCACGGATGATTTCCAGATAGAACGCGGTTTTACGGGGATCGGTGAAGTCGATCAGGAACACGCCCTTGCCCTCATGCACGCCCTTCAGGGCGGCGGCATCGTTGATCGGCGGCGTGCCGCCGGCCTGGGGGGTGGACAACGGCAGGCAGAGCAGCAGGGCGAGCAGCAGCAAACGTCGGAAGGTCATGTGAAAAATCCTTTTCGTGAGTGGGATGACAGCGATGGCCTCAGGCCTCGACGGCCTGGCTGGCGCAATGACAGGGGGAGGGCGCCAGTTCCACCAGGCTGCAACTGGTCTTGCGGCTGGCCAGACAGCCCTCGGTGCCGGGAGCGTGCTCCAGCGAGCAGGTCATGGCCTGGAGGACGGCCCAGTCGGCTTCGGCGTAGGCATAGGGAGGGAGGTTGGGCGGATAGAGCACGCAGCCGAAGCAGTATTGCTCTGTGAGGGCGGTGATGTCGTGGCGCATGGCGGCTTCCTTTGCGGTGAGTGGAGGAAAACGACTAGAACGAATGATCGTTCTAGTCGGGTCAACAAAAAAGCGCCGGCGGCGCGAGGCGGGGCGGCATCCTGCTCAAGCCGGCGCGGCCACCGCGCGCCAGGCGCAGTCCCAGACGGCATCGAGATAGCCGGGCAGCGGTTGTGGCACGACGCCGTCCAGGCGGCCGGTGATCATGCGCAAGGGGCCGCCGAACAGGCAGGTGGAGGCGACCATGGTTTCCATGCGGCGGATTTCGCCACGTTCCATGCCCCGGGCCACCAGCTCGCGCATCAGTTCGAAGGGGCGCGAGGAGCAGACCGGGCCTTGTCCGGGCAGGAACTCCCGGTGCTTGGCGTAGAGCATGAACTCCATCGCGCGCGGTTCGGATTCGGTCAGTTCGAACAGTCGCGCCACCAGCTCGCGCGCCTGGTCGTGGGCGCTCTCGTGACGCCGGAGGATTTCGCCGATCAGGCTTTCCATGCGGCTGCCGAGCTGGGCGTAGAGGGCGCCGGCGATGCCTTCCTTGTCGCCGAAGTGGTGGTAGATGGAGCCGATGCTCACGCCCGCCGCGCGGCCGATGTCATGCACCGAGGTGCTGAAGTAACCGCGTTCGGTGAACAGGGTCAGGGCGCTGTCGAGCACCAGGTAGCGGGTGTCCGGACGGGGGGAGAGAACGCTGCTCATGCGGGGGGCGGGTGGGCTAGAACTGGCGTTCTAATCTACAGGCCTGGGCGGCGAGCGTCAACGACCTCGTTGTGGCGGGCCGCCGCCGCGCCTCTGGCGCGAGAACGCTACGCGCGCACGCGGCGCGCTTCCTCCAGGGTTTCCAGGGCGCCATCGAAGTCGAAGCCACCGATCTGGCGCAGCAGCGTCTCATGGCGCTCGCCCAGGATCGCGCGCAAGGGCGCGGCGTGCTCCTGGCAGAACGCCTGCACATAGGTGTCGGCCCGGGTCAGCAGAAGGGTCAGTTCCCCCACCAGGGCGGCTCGGCTCGCCTCATCCAGGTTCACGGGCGGGGCGGTCTCCGCCGATTCCGCAACCTGTTTCAGGGCAAGGCTCAGCTCATCCATTTCCTTGCTGAACGCCGCGCTCAGGTTCGAAATGTCGGCCGCGTCCTGTCCCATGTTTCGCTGAAGCAGCGACTGTTCCAGGTCCAGGGCGATCTGTGCCAGATGCGTGGCGCCGAGGTTGCCGGCGACACCCTTCAGGTTGTGGACCAGCAGGCGGGCGGCGCTCGAATCGGAGGCGTCCAGGCAAGTGGCCAGGCGATTCATGTCGTCGCGGTGGTCCACGACGAACCGGCGCAGCAGTTCCAGGTATTTCCGCTGGTTGCCGCGCAGGGTGGAGAGCCCGCGCGCGATGTCCAGACCGGGCAGCAGCGCCAGGGCATCGAGCGGCGCCTGGGCGGCCGGGGCGGCGGAAGGGTGAGCGATCTCCGGCGCAGGGGCATTTTCTGGCCGCTCCGGCAGCCAGTGCAGCAGCGTGGCGTAGAGGTCCTCCGGCACCACCGGCTTGGCGATGAAGTCGTTCATGCCGGCATCCAGACAGGCCTTGCGATCCTCCGCGAAGGCATTGGCCGTCATCGACAGGATGGGCTTGACCGCCCAGCCGGGCAGGGCGCGGATGGCGCGGGTCGCTTCGAGACCATCCATTTCCGGCATCTGCATATCCATGAGAATCAGGTCGTAGGGGTAGGCCTGGGCCTTCTCCAGGGCCACGCGGCCGTCCTCGGCGCTATCCACGGCCAGCCCCACCGCATGCAGCAGTTCCAGGGCCACCTCGCGGTTGATGGCATTGTCCTCGGCCAGCAGCAGGCGAGCGCCGGCGTGGTGCCGGCGCAGCGCCGATTCGGCGTCCGCCTGGCGCGGGGGGGCCGCTGGCATCACCCCATGGCCGCGTCCCAGCGGCACCGTGAACCAGAAGGTGCTGCCCTCGCCGGGGGTGCTGTCCACGCCCGCCTCGCCGCCCATCACCTTCGCCAGATTGCGGGTGATGGCCAGGCCCAGGCCCGTGCCCCCATACTTGCGGGTGGTCGAGGCATCGGCCTGTTCGAACGGCGCGAACAGCCTGGCGGCGCCGGCCGGATCGATGCCGATGCCGGTGTCCTCGACCTCGAAACGGACCAGCAGGCTGTCATCGACGCTTTCCAGCAGACGGGCGCGCAGGCTGATGCGGCCGTGTTCGGTGAACTTGACCGCGTTGCCGGCATAGTTGAGCACGGCCTGGCGCAGGCGGGTCGCATCGCCATGCAGCCAGAACGGGACGTGATCGCTGTCGATCACGACTTCCAGGCCCTTGGCGCTGGCCGAATCCAGGATCATCGAGCGGACATGGTCGAGCACCGCGTCGAGGGTGAAGTCGACGTGTTCCAGTTCCAGCTTGCCGGCCTCGATCTTGGCCAGGTCGAGGATGTCGTTGATGATCGAGAGCAGATGTTTCGCGGCGCTGTTGATCTTGTCCAGGCGTTCGCGCTGCGCCGGCGTGGCGCCATCCCGTCGCAGCAGATGGGTCAGCCCCAGGATGGCGTTCATGGGGGTGCGGATCTCATGGCTCATGTTGGCCAGGAAGGCGCTCTTGGCGGCGTTGGCCGCTTCCGCCTCGCTCTTGGCGCTTTCCAGTTCGCGGGTGCGGGTGGCGACCAGATCCTCCAGGTGGTGGCGATGCTGATCCAGTTCCCGGCCCAGGCGCTTTTTCTCGCTGATGTCCTCCTTCACCGCCACGTAGTGGCTGATCGTGCCATCCGCCTGGCGCAGAGGCGTGATGATGGCGAACTCCGTGTATTCCCCGCCATCCTTGCGCCTGTTGATGAATTCGCCTTTCCAGGTCTGCCCCCGGGTCAGGGTGCCCCACATGTCGAGGTAGGTTTCCGGCGGCGTCTTGCCGGAGTGCAGCACCCGCGGGTTCCGGCCGATCACGTCCGCGCGCGCGTAGCCGGTGGCGTTGAGGAAGGCGTCATTGACGTACTCGATCTCGGCCTCGACAGTGGTGATGACGATGCTCTCCGGGCTTTGCTCGACCGCCTGCGCCAACTGGCGCAGGTGCATCTCGTCCCGCTTGCGCGCGGTGATGTCCTGCGCCGAGAAGGTCACACCCTGATCCAAATCGTCGGGATCGGTCTGGGCGGAAGACAGGAAGATGTCTCGGATCTCGCCATCCTTCCTCCGCCAGCGGGTTTCGAGGGCGCCGATGCCGTGGGCGCGGATCTGCGCGTATTTCTCGCGGCCGACCCGCTCGAACTCCGCGTCGGAGGGGTAAAGCATGCGGGAGGACTGGCCGATCAGTTCTTCCCGGCTGTATCCGGTCATGCGCAGCATGGTCTCGTTCACTTCCATGATCACCCTGTCCTTCACCGCGCCGATGCCCACCGGCGTGGCGCGCAGGATGCCGCGCAGGTGCGCTTCACTTTCATGCAGCGACCGGTCGGCGCGGCGCTGGTGGACGATGCGCCAGACCTCATTGGAGATGAGCTGGACCGTCTCCACGTCCATCTCGCTGTAGTCGCCCGGCTTGTTGCCCACGCCGGTGAGCATGACCACGCGGCCATTCTCGATCACCGGCACGGAGATCAGCCGCTTGAGTTCGGCGTGACCTTCGGGCAGGCCGTGCTTGTCCGGGTAGGCGGGGTAGTCGTTGAACACCACGGGCGCCTTGCGGCGCAGGGCGTCGGCCCAGATGCCGGCCTGACTGACCGGATAGTGCCGGTCGTAGGCCGCCGTGCAGTACGAGTCCAGCGTGCGGCGCGACCAGGCGACCAGTTCGATGGTCTCCGCGTCCGCGTTGACGAAGTGGATGAAGGCGATCTGGCTCTCGGTGAGATCCTCGGCCAGTTCCTGGCCGTATTGCATGAACTCGGCCTCGCTCATGCGCTCGGCGGCGTGCGGCAGTTGCAGCAGGGACTGGGCGCGGCGGGCTTCCAGCGCCAGGGTGGCCTCGAAGGCCCTGCGCTCGGTGATGTCGTGCAGCACACAATGGGTGTGCTGGAAGCGGCCGGTGATGTCATGGCCGACGCGGCCGTCGATGGCCACGGTCAGCCTGCCGCCGTCGCGGCGCAGCATGTCGAATTCGACGCCCCGCGCCTCGCCGCTGGCCTTGAACCGGGAAAAGCGCTCGGCAAACAGGGGCGCCTGTTCGGGCGCGAGAAAATCCGCGAAGGCGCGGCCCAGCAAGCGCGGCTTGTCTTCCGGGGTGTAGCCCAGCAGCTTCAGCCAGACCGGGTTGACATCGATGAGCTCACCTTCCTCACCCAGGGATTGGTAGGCCGTGGGCGCGTTTTCATAGAACAGCCGGAAGTGCGCCTCGTTCTCCCGCAGCATCGCCTGCATCCGCCGGGTGTCGGCCTTTTTATCGGCGTCCGCGAGCGCGCGGGTCACGGCGGCGGGCAGGCGCTGCAGGTGTTCCTTCAGGATGTAGTCGTCGGCGCCCCGATGCAGGGTCTCGACCGCCATTTCCTCGCCCATGGAGCCGGTGACGAAGAGAAAGGGCCGGTCGTCGTCGCGCTCCCGCAGCAGTTTCAGGGCGCTCAGGCCATCGAAATCCGGCAGCTTGTAATCGGCCAGGATCAGGTCCGGATTGTAGGTCTCCAGGGCATCGAGAAAGGTCTCCCTGCGCTCCACCCGCAGCGACTCGAACGCGATCCCCGCGCGGCGCAATGCGTGCGCGTTCAGCTCGGCGTCGGCCGGGCTGTCTTCCAGCATCAGAATACGCAGGGGGGCGCTCATGTCGCGGTGGACATTCCCGGCGGCACGCGATTCACCAGCACCCAGTACATGCCCAGTTCCGCCACCGTCTGGGCGAACTCGTCGAAGGCGACGGGCTTGGCCACGAAGCTGTTGACGCCGAGCTTGTAGGTGTCGACGACATCCCGTTCCTCCTTGGAGGAGGTCAGCACCACCACCGGCAGTTCATGGGTTTCCGGGTTGGCGCGCAGTTGTTTCAGCACCTCGATGCCGTCGACCTTGGGCAGGCGCAGGTCGAGCAGCACCACCCGCGGCAGGGTGTTCGGCCGTGCCGCATAGGCGCCGCGATGGAACAGGAAATCCAGCGCCTCTTCGCCATCCTTGACCCAGACCAGGCGGTTGGCCAGGTTCTTCTTCTTCAGGGCATGGATGGCCAGTTCGGCATCATTGGGGTTGTCTTCCACCAGCAGGATGTCGACGACGGAATCGCTTGCGACCATGGTGTTCTCCTTCAGTGTTCCGGGGCATCCATCGGCTCGGGCAGGGTGAAGCTGAAGCGGGCGCCCTCGCCCGGCGTGGCGGTGGCGCTCACCTCACC
>CAZONS010000094.1:0-11202 GCA_964581195.1 uncultured Thiobacillus sp.
CGTCACCGGTGGCGGTATCCGGATTGGTGGTGTAGAGGAAGGCCTTGCCGGCGCCGCCCGTTGCCAGGACCGTGAATCCGGCGGCGTAGGTTTCCACCTGGCCGCTGGCGGTGTTCAGGACATAGGCGCCATGCACCGCTCGGCCCTCACGCCCGAGCAGGCGGTCGTTGATCAGATCGATGGCGATGTGATGGGTGAACAAGGTCACGTTGGGGAGCGCCGCCATGCGCGCCAGCAGGATGTCCTGCACGGCGCGGCCGGTGGCGTCGGCCGCGTGCAGCACCCTGCGCCTGGAGTGGCCGCCTTCGCGGGTCAGGTGATAGGCCGCGCCCTCGTGATCGAACGGCGCGCCCTGCTCGATCAGCCATTGCACGGCGGCGGGCGCCGCCTCCACCACCTGGCGCACGACCGCCTCGTCGCAGAGCCCGGCGCCGGCCACCAGGGTATCGCGCACGTGCTCGTCGAAGCTGTCATCCGGGCCGGTGACGGCGGCAATGCCGCCCTGCGCCCAGTAACTGGAGCTGTCCGAATCCGCCTTCTTGGTCACCACCGCGACGCTCATGCGCTCGGGCAGGGACAAGGCCAGGGTGGCGGCGGAGAGGCCGGAGCCGATGATGAGGACGTCGAAGCGCTGCATGGGTAATTTCTGAAAAATGGAAATCCGGCCGCGCCTGCTCGGTATCGCGCACGGGCCGCCGCCGCTGTTCGCCCGGTTATACTCGACCCGACATGGATTGCAAGCCGTGGTGGACACCACCACGCGAGGACGAGGATGAGCGATCGGGAAATCGACCTGCAACTGGTCGAGCGGGTACGGGAAGGCGACAAGCGGGCATTCGGGCTGCTGGTGGAGAAATACCGCCGCAAGGTCATCCGTCTGCTCTCGCGCATGGTACGCAATCCGGAAGACCTGGAAGACATCGCGCAGGAAACCTTCATCAAGGCCTACCGCGCGTTGCCGCAATTTCGCGGCGATGCCGCCTTCTATACCTGGCTCTATCGCATCGCCGTCAACACCGCGAAAAACCACCTGGTGGCGCGCGGCAAGGCGATGCGCACGGTGAGCGACCAGGCGGTCAATGACGAGGACGAACCGGACGAGCGACTGGTTGCGCAGGAGATCAGCACGCCGGAGACGGAACTCTTGTCGAAACAGGTGGCCATAGCGGTGAACGAAGCGGTCGATGCCCTGCCCGAAGAACTTCGCCAGGCCATCACGCTACGCGAGATGGAAGGCATGAGTTACGAGGAAATCGCGGAATACATGGCTTGCCCGATCGGTACCGTGCGCTCCCGGATATTCAGGGCGCGTGAGGCCATTGCCAGCAAATTGCGACCGATCCTGGGCACCCCGGATGACAAAAGGTGGTAGCGAAATGAACACGAACACACTGCACCAGGAAGACGACACCCTTTCAGCCCTGCTGGATGGTGAACTCTCCGATCAAGCCACGCGCCTGGCCATACGACATATGACCACCGACCCGATCCGGCAGGCGCGATTCTCCGATTACTGCGCCATCGGCGACTTCATGCGCGGCCATCACGATGATCTCCCCGATCTGACCCGCAAGGTCATGGCCGCGCTCGAGGATGAGCCCACCGTGCTGGCGCCGACGCGAAAACCACCCGCGCGACGCCCCCTGCTCTGGATCGCGGCGGCCACCTGCGCCGCCATCACCTGGGGTCTGTGGGGCGCCGCGCCGCGCCAGGAAAGCGCGGTGCCGCTGGCCACCCTGCAGGCGCCGACGCGGGTTCCCGCCGATGTCATGCCCTATCTGGCCGCGCATCAGGACTATGCCCAGGCCGTGCTGACCACCCCGGAAATGCGCTTCACCCCGGTTTCGCTGAGTGGAGACGCGCGGTGAGGGCAGGCTGGTTGTTATTGTTGGGCGCGGCGGCGACCGCGCAGGCCGCGCAGCCCTTGCCACAAGCCGAGGCCGCGGCGTGGTTGCAGAAGATGGCGGATGCCGCGCGACGCACGTCCTACGAAGGTGTGTTCGTGCTGCGCCAGGGCGACAGCCTGCAAACCCTGTCGATCAGCAATCGTCCCGCCGGCCAGAGCAACGAAAGCCGCCTCACGGCATTGGATGGCACGCCCCGCGAAGTGCGCTGCAGCCAGACCGGCGCGATCACCGTGGTCGCGGAGGGCAGTCAGGTGAAAATGGAAAAGCGCCTCAGCCGGCGCCATTTTCCCGACCTTCTGCCGGCCGAGCCTCTGGCCTTGGTCAACTGGTATGAAGTCCGCCTGGGCGAGGAAGCGCGTGTCGCGGGCCTCGATTGCCGCACGGTCGAACTGCTGCCCAGAGATGCCTTCCGCTGGGGCTATATCCTTTGCGCGGAGAAGAACAGCGGCCTGCCCCTGAAGGCCGTGCTCATCAACGGCGACCACTCGCCACTGATGCAGTACGCCTTCGCCGAGGTGAAGTTCGGCACCTCGAACCCGACCGGTTCACTTGGCCGAAACCCGAACCCCATGCCGGACATGCCGGAACCCGCGCGACGACTCGAGACAGAGCGGATCGTGGCCACGGCCCTTCCCCCCGGCTATGTCCGCGTTGCCGCGGTGAAACGCCGACTGCCGAACATGACGGGCGAAGTCGAACACTGGGTCTTCAGCGACGGGCTCACCCACATCTCCCTGTTTCTGTCGCCCAGCGCCACACCGGTCAGCAGTGTCCGCGGCCAGAGCACGCAAGGCATGGTCAACCTGATGCGGCGCCAGGTCGGCCCGTACCAGGCCACGGTGCTGGGTGACGCTCCCTGGGCCGCCGTGGAGACCATCGCCATGGGCCTGGAGCCCAGGTAATGATCGAATCGCCCGCCCGCATCAGCCGCGTCGATGGCGATGGCGCCTGGGTGGTCGCCACCGCGCCGTCTTCCTGCGGCGCCTGCGGCGGCAGGGGCTGCGGCAGTTCCCTCTTTGCCCGCGTGCTGCATGCCGACGAGCCGGAATACCGGGTCGACAATGGTATCGGCGCCAGCGTCGGCGAAGCCGTGGTCGTCGGCCTTCCCGACGGCGCCCTGCTCGGCGCCGCGACCGCGGCCTATCTCGTGCCGCTGCTGCTGCTGCTCGGCACAGGACTGCTCGGCCAGTGGCTGGGCGGGGAACTCGGTGCCGTGCTCGGGGGTCTTTGCGGCCTGGTACTGGCCGCGCTGAATCTGAAGCGCCGCCGCGCCCAGGCCGTCCTGCCTGTGGTGCTGCGGCGCGGCGAAACCGGCTGCGCCAGCCACTGAGCCCTGCCGCCGGCCCTGGCCGGCATCAATACCCCTGCCGGCTTGCTCGCCGGCGTTACTGACGAGGTGTGACATGAAGAAATGGTTTGTCCTGATCGGCCTGACTCTGAGCTTCCTGTCCGGGGGCGTATCCGCGCAGCTTCCGGATTTCGTCGACATGGTGGAAAAGCAATCGCCCACGGTCGTGAACATCACCACCACTCAGGAAGCGCGTCGTCTGAAACGTGGGCACAAGCGCGTACCGGCACCGGAAGAGATGCTGGACTTCTTCCGCAAGTTCATGCCCCCCGAGGGCGAGGCCTTCCTGCCGCCGAGCCGCGGCCAGGGCTCCGGCTTCATCATTTCATCGGATGGCTACATCCTGACCAATGCCCACGTGGTGGACAAGGTCGACGAAGTCACGGTCAAGCTGGCCGACAAGCGTGAATTCCGCGCCAAGGTGGTCGGTTCCGACAGCCGCACCGATGTCGCCCTGATCAAGATTTCAGCCACCAGCCTGCCTACGGTGACCCTGGGCAAGCCGGACCGGCTGCGGGTGGGCGAATGGGTGCTGGCTATCGGCGCCCCGTTCGGCTTTGA
Organism: uncultured Thiobacillus sp.; assembly: GCA_964581195.1. Lineage (GTDB taxonomy): Bacteria > Pseudomonadota > Gammaproteobacteria > Burkholderiales > Thiobacillaceae > PFJX01. The sequence continues at coordinate 3,817 of CAZONS010000094.1, forward strand.
AAACTCGGTCACCGCCGGCATCGTCTCCGCCATCGGCCGTTCCCTGCCGCAGGAGAACTACGTGCCCTTCATCCAGACCGATGTCGCCGTGAATCCCGGCAACTCGGGCGGCCCGCTGTTCAACATGAACGGTGAGGTCGTCGGCATGAACTCCCAGATCATTTCCCGCTCCGGTGGGTACATGGGCCTGTCGTTCGCCATCCCCATCGATGTCGCCATGGACGTGGCCGAGCAACTGAAGACCCATGGCAGCGTCAGCCGCGGCCGCCTGGGTGTCGTCGTGCAGCAGGTCACCCCCGATCTGGCCGAGGCCTTCGGTCTGACGAAAGCGGAGGGCGCGCTGGTGGCCGATGTCGAGGAAGGCAGCCCCGCGGACAAGGCCGGCGTCAAGGTGTCCGACATCATCCTCAAGTACAACGGCAGGCCGGTCGCCGGTTCCATCGATCTGCCGCGCATGGTCGGCGCCACCAAGCCGGGAAGCCGCGCCAGCCTGAGCGTCTGGCGCAAGAAGGAAATGCATGAACTGAACGTCACCGTCGGCGAGATCAAGGATGAGCAGACCACCGTCACCGCGGAGGAGAGGAAGTCGAGCAACCGCGCCGGGCTGGTCGTCAGCGAACTGACCGCCGAGCAGAAAAAGATCCTGAAGATCAGCAGCGGCCTCCTGGTCGAAAGCGCGACCGGCGCCGCCAGCCGCGCCGGCATCCAGGAAGGCGACATCATCCTCGCCGTCAACAACCAGGAAGTGAGCAGCGCCGAGGCGTTTGCGCGCATGCTCAACGACACCCAGCGCAAGAGCGCCGCCCTGCTGATCAAGCGCCAGGACGACGCGCACTATGTATCGCTGCGGCTGGATCGATAGGCCACCCCCATGAAAAAAGCCGCCTTCGGGCGGCTTTTTTCATGGAGGAACGGAAACCTACTGACAGACCTGCTGCATGCTGAATGGCAGCAGGTTGGTGCTGTTGACGGCATCCATGCCACCGGTGATCAGCCAGCGCAGGGCCTTGGTCGGAGGAGGCGTGATACCCACCAGTTCGGTGGGGCACTTGAACGTCAGCACGTACATCGGCCGTTCACCGGTCGGGTAGACCTTGGTGATGCTCGGAAGGATGTCGATGTCCGGCGAAGGCAGGTGCGGTTCGGGCAGGATGTTTCTCAGACTGTTGAGAACCTGCGACGGATCGACGGCGGGACTGGCCGGCGCGGCCGCCTGGGGCGCGGCGACCTGGGTGCTGGCGGCTTGGGTGTAGCCGGTCCGGTAGGTCAGATAGGGGTTGCCAAGATAGGGGTTGGCCACCGCCCTCGGCACGTAACCCGTGCTCGCCGGGGCGGCGGGGGCGGCGGCGGGGCCGGCGACGATCTTCGCCCACGCCTGCTCGCTGGCCGTATCCAGCCGTGCCTGGGCGGGGCTGCCCTCCACCGTCGACGCGGACGTCGCGGCCGGTGTCACCACGATCTTGACCGGGACGGACGCCGCGATCTCGACCTTGGCGGGCGCCACCGGAACGACCGTGAACGCGGGGGTCTCGGCCCCCGCCTTGGCTGGCGTCGGCTGGATGGTGGGTGCCGATGGCGTCGGCAGGTAGGCATTGACCCCGCTGGATCGGGTGCTGGCGGCGCCCTTCAGATAGGGGTTCTCCACGACCTGGGATGGCGCCGCGCGCCCCTCGGCGGTAGCGAGCGTCCCGCCCTGGGTTGGCGCCACGGTCACCTCCACCGCCTTCGGCTTGGCAAGATTTTTCGTATGCGCGCGTGCCTGTCGCGCGCGCTTCACCTTGGCTTTCGTCGGCGACTGCGCCTGACTCGCCTTCGTTGACACGCCACTCCAGGCGGCGCCGCTGTTCAGCATGGCAACGGAAGTGACAAGGAGGCAACTGAGGAGTTGATGTATTGCTTTCATTGGCCATCCTTCAAGAATCGGAGACCCATCACGGCGTCAGCCGCGATCGGGGAGAGTCGTGCATCTTGCAACAAGATGACAGACGCGGGGGAGTGGGGTTCCCACTGGAAGTTGATGTCGCTCAAGTGAATCGCGTCTGGCGGCGGTCGATCACCAGGCTTCGGCGCGACAGCCCTGGCGGTCACAGGAGAGGTAGCCCCCCCGCGCCTCGTACCAGTCCGGCAGCACCCAGCGCTCACAGACGCGGCCATCGACCTCCTGGACATGGCGGGCGGGCCGATGGGTGTGGCCATGGATGATGCGCCTGACCGCATGCAGGCGGAAGGCGTTGGCGACGGCATCCGCGTTCACGTCCATGATTTCCGGTCGCTTGCCCGCCTTGGCCTGTTCGCTGCGTTCACGCAGGCCGGCGGCGAGGGCATGGCGTTCCGCCAGGGGCTTCGCCAGGAATTCCGCTCGCCAGGCCGGCTCCCGCACCTGGGCGCGAAACGCCTGATAGCGCGCGTCATCGGTACACCACGCATCGCCATGCGCGAGCAATGTCGGGGTTCCGTAAAGATCGACGCGACAGGGATCCTCCAGCAATTCGAGACCGGCGGCGGCGGCCAGTCCAGCGCCGGCGAGAAAATCGCGATTGCCCGCGAGAAAGCGGATGGGAACACCGGATCGCGCCAGCTGTTTCAGCGCGGCGGCGATTTCGGCATGAAAAGGGGACGCGAGATCGTCGTCACCGACCCAGGCTTCGAACAGATCGCCCAGGATGTAGAGCGCGTCCGCCTCGATCGCCCGTTCTGACAGGAAACGCCGGAACGACGCGGCCGCGCCAGGGCGTTCCGGGGAGAGATGAAGATCGGAAATGAACAGCGTGGCGGTCACGCGAACTGGACCGCTCAGCCTTCCACGACCTCCGCCGACTCGATGATGACGTTCTCGACCGGAACATCCTGATGGCCGGCGCGCATGCCGGTGCGTACCTTGCGGATGCGATCGACGGTGTCCTGCCCCTCGCTGACGCGACCGAACACACAGTAGCCGTAGCCCTGCGCGGAGGGCTCGCGGAAGTTCAGGAAGTCGTTGTTGGCGATGTTGATGAAGAACTGGCTGGTGGCGGAATCGGGATTCGGCGTGCGCGCCATGGCGATGCTGTAGGCGACGTTCTTGAGACCGTTGTCGGCCTCGTTCCGGATCGGCGCGCGCGTCGCCTTCTGCTCCATGTCGGCGGTGAAACCGCCACCCTGGATCATGAAACCATCGATCACGCGGTGAAAGATGGTGCCGGTGTAATGACCATCACGCACGTACTGAATGAAGTTGGCGACGGTATCGGGCGCGGCCTTGGCATCCAGTTCCAGGGTGATGGGTCCGAAGTTGGTTTGCAGTTTGATCATGGGTTTGGCTCGGTTGGGTTTCTTGACGGAAGGCGAAGCCGAGAGGCTCACGGTGGTGAAACTGAGCAGGCAGAAGGCCAGGAACAGACGGGTCAGATGTTGTATCGACATGGATCAGCGTTGCGCGAGTCGGGTGGGCAATTCGGAGGTGCGCTCCATGACGATCCGCCACTGGCCTTCGTCCATCCGCCAATACAGGCGTTTGCGACTGACACTGGAGAGGCGATCGCTGCTGTAGCGCTGGGTGAATTCGGCATAGGCCATGGTTTTTCCATCCTCGACCCCCGGGTAGAGGAACAGACTGACATCATCCAGCTCCACCTTGATCCAGGATTTGTCGACGATGTTGCGACGCTTGCTGTCCGCCCAGGCGCGGCCGGAGCCACGCAGGAAATCCGGCTCGTAATGGGTCAGGAAATCGTCGGCGTCACGCGCCTCCCAGGTATCCCGCCAACTCTGGAGACGTTCCCGCAGGGCCTGTCTGGCCTGTTCCCACGCCTCGCGGGGAATCCAGTCGGTGCGGTCGGCGAGGACCACCGGGGTGCTGCCCGGCTGCACCCAGCGGCTGATTTCCTTGAGGTCGGGGTTGGTCACGACGACACAGCCATCACTGGAGCGGGGCGGCCGGCTGTAGGTATCGGAAGGCACGCCATGCAGCCAGATGCCGTAGCCACCCCGCCCCCGCATGCGGTCCCATTCGTTCGGATAGTCGAGCGGAAACGCCCCGGCGCCGTAGAGGTCGGCGAGCCCCTTGCTCGGCAATTGCTTGGCGATCTGGTAGATGCCCATGGGCGTGCGCTTGTCGCCTTCCACGCGCTTGTCGGTGCCGTTCTTGCCGATGGTCATGTAGAAATCCGCCTTCAGGCGCGGCTCGCCCTCGACGTTCTCGAACAGGTAGAGCCGGGCGCGCGAGGCGTCGGCGAGCAACGCGTACTTCTGGTCGGCGGCCAGTTGCAGGATCTGGCGCGGCAGATAGCTGGGGTCGGGTTGATCGATGTAGCGCAGCAGCCGCACCCGCGCCTCGTCGCGCAGATCGGACAGCGATTGTTCGGAAGTCGCCGAACGTGAGGCCACCGTACCGATGCCGGAGAGGGGACGCGCCCGCGCCATCAGGAGATCGCCCTTGATCAGGTGGGCCAGTTTGAAGTCGGGACGAATGGAAATGACCCGGTTGACCTCGTTCAGGGCCTCATCCAGGCGATTGGCGCGAATGTCCTGAATGGTCTTCGCGATCAGACGGTCGGGCGAGGGCATGAAGCGCGCGGTGTCCGCGCTGGCAAGCAGCATGCTCTCGCCATTGGCGCTGGCCAGGCAAGGCAAGGCGGCCAGGAGAACCGGGATGAAACGGGAAATCCAGGTGCCGATGCCCATGCGTATCAACGCTCCTCGACGATTTTCCAGGCGTCACCCTGCTTTTCCAGGGTGAGCACTTTCCTGCCCTTGTCCTTATAGGTGTTGGAAGTGTAGCTCTGCGTGAAGCTGACGCTGGCGACATCGCCTTGCAGACGGACACGGACCCGGTCCAGTTCCACCTTGATGAATTCCGGGCGGGTAACGCGGTCGGTCCGCTGCGCTTCCCATTCGCCGCGATCATGGCCGCCGGGGACCTTGAAGTCCTTGCCGTAGAAGGCGAGATACGCCGCCGCGTCGCGCCGACTCCAGGCCTCGGCCCAGGCATGCACGGTGCGTTCGATCTCCGCCGTGGGGTCGATGGCGGCAGCCGGTTCGGCCACCGGCTTGACCGATTCCTCGGCCTTGGCCTGGACGACGGCCGCCGGACGCGCCGGCTCGACCGGCGGATGCGCGATCTGAGTGGCCTGCGCGGTCCTGGTCGCGCTCGCCTTGGCGGGCGCCTTGGCGACGACGGCGTCCTGCGCGCGGGTGGGGCTGAACAGGTCGCGGATCATCGCCAGCTTGGTCAGCGCCGAGGTGTTCGATTTGTCCAGCTGCAGGGCCTTGTCGTAGGACTGCGAGGCCATCTTGGCGTAGATGTCGCCCAGGTTCTCATGCGCCGTGGCATAGCTGGGATGCGTGCGAATGGCCATTTCCAGGCTGTTCTTGGCGCGTTCGTACTGGGCCTGGGCGGCATAGAGCACGGCCAGGTTGTTGTAGGGCTCCGGCAACTCGGGGTAGTCCTCGGTGAGCTCGGTGAACACCTTGATCGCCTCGGTCTGGCGATTCAGCTCGGTGAGAATCAAGCCCTTGAGGAAACGCCCCTGGGCATCCTTCGGATTGGCCACCAGGAAGGCGTTCACCTTATCCAGCGCGGCGGCGTTGTTGCCCTGACGGAAGGATTGGTTGACGTCCTGGACTGTCGGCGTGGCGGCTGCCACCGCGGCGGGAAGCCCGCCCAGCAGGAGGGCTAGGGGAATGACGCGGAAGAAACGGGAAAGGACCATGTGTGCTAAGCTTTTTGCGGATTTTGCGGTTGGTGGAGTATGCCCCAGGCCGCGCGAATTCTAGCCCCCGCAGGGCGCATTGCAAAATTCACCCTCCCGCCCCGCTGCATTTTCACTCCTCCTCCCGACCCCGTCATGAGCGATCCCGCCCCCGTTCAGCATTTCATCCGTTCCATCATCGAGGCGGATCTGGCCAGCGGCAAACACGCCGCCATCGCAACCCGCTTCCCGCCCGAACCCAACGGTTACCTGCACATCGGCCACGCCAAGTCGATCTGCCTCAACTTCGGACTGGCCGTCGATTTCCAGGGCACCTGCAACCTGCGTTTCGACGACACCAACCCGGAAAAGGAAACCGAGGAATACGCCAACGCCATCCAGGAGGATGTGCGCTGGCTGGGATTCAACTGGAACGAGCAGGTACGCTGGGCCTCGGACTACTTCCCGGCGCTGTACGACTACGCGGAAATGCTGATCGACAAGGGCTTGGCCTATGTCGACGACCTGAGCCCGGAAGAGATGCGCGACTATCGCGGCACCCTCACCCAGCCGGGCCGCCCCAGCCCCTGGCGCGACCGTTCCCCGGCGGAGAACCTCGACCTGTTCCGGCGCATGAAGGCGGGCGAATTTCCCGATGGCTCGCGCACCCTGCGCGCCAGGATCGACATGGCCAGCCCCAACATCAACCTGCGCGACCCGGTGATCTACCGGATCAAGCGGGCGCACCACATCCGCACCGGCGATGCCTGGTGCATCTACCCGATGTACGACTACACCCACTGCATCTCGGATGCCCTGGAATGCATCACCCATTCCCTGTGCACCCTGGAGTTCGAGGATCACCGCCCGCTCTACGACTGGGTGCTGGACCAATTGCCGGTGCCCTCGCATCCGCGCCAGATCGAATTTTCCCGGCTCGAACTGCACTACACCGTCACCAGCAAGCGCAAGCTCAATCAACTGGTCAGCCAGGGTCATGTCGCCGGCTGGGATGACCCGCGCATGCCCACCATCCACGGCATGCGCCGACGCGGCTACACCCCCGCCGGCATACGCGAGTTCGCCCGCCGCATCGGCATCTCCAAGAGCGAAAACGTCGTCGACCTGGCGGTGCTGGAAGGCGCCATCCGGGAAGACCTTGAAACCCGGGTGCCGCGGGTGATGGCGGTGCTCAACCCGCTCAAGGTGGTGCTGACCCATTACCAGGAGGGCGTGACCGCTTCCCGTAGCGCCGGCTTCCACCCCAACCATCCGGAATTCGGCGAACGCGAGGTGCCGATCTCGCGCGAAATCTGGATCGAACAGGACGACTTCGCCGAGAACCCGCCCGCCGGCTGGCAGCGCCTCACCCCCGGCGGCGAGGTGCGCCTGCGCTACTCCTACGTCATCAAATGCGAGGAAGTGCTGAAGGACGCCGGCGGCAACATCATCGAACTGCGTTGTTCCATCGACCACGACACCCTCGGCAAGAACCCGGTCGGGCGCAAGGTCAAGGGCGTCATCCACTGGGTTTCCGCCGCGCATGCGACGGCGATCGAGGCGCGCCTGTACGACCGTCTGTTCCTCGATCCGGAACCGGACAGCCACAAGGACCGCGATTTCCTGGAATTCCTCAACCCCGACTCCCTGAAAGTGGTCAAGGGCTGGGCCGAAGCCTGCGTAGCTCAAGCCGAACCGGAAACCCGCTACCAGTTCG
>CAZONS010000095.1:0-11182 GCA_964581195.1 uncultured Thiobacillus sp.
GAGGGGTCAATCACTGGGTCGTGTTTTGGCAGCCATGACGCGGAAGTGCTTGGCATTGTAAAATAAAATAACATTGGAAATATTACAAACAATATCAATCTACCTACTAATGGTACAATTATTCCTGCAATTCCTGCAATCATCCCTAAACTCATAATATAGGGAACTGTCCAAAGTACTAAAGCATTTGTAATTGGAGATAAAATATTAAACTGACCAAAAGTAGCATAAATGATTGGTGCTACTCCAACTTGGGCCGCTAAAGAGGTTGTCAGACCCTCTCTAAATAGACTTGGAATTCTACTTAAATAACTATCAATTTTCTTTTGGAAAAGCATTAATGAAGTAGTGGCGGTAAAAGATAATATAAAGCCTAAATCGGTTATCCAAACTGGTTTAACAAGAAGCATTATTATAGTAGTATACAGTAAGATACTCCAAGATATAGTCACCCTGCCAGTTAATTGACCAAACATTACTATTATTCCCATTATTGCAGCCCTAACAATAGGCGCATCAAATCCCGAAAGAATAACATAAACGATTATTCCCGCAATACTCATGAAAACCGCATACCTGCGTTTAAAATATTGTGTTAGAATGCCAATTAGAAAAGAAGCTAACATGGTCACATTTGTGCCTGATGCTACAACTACATGTGCAGTACCGGTATCGCGAAGCAGCTTCCAAAAACTTTCAGGCATTTGTTTTGATCCAATCGTAATTCCTGCAACAAGCGATGAATATGGTTCAGGAAGCGATGATTTGTAAAAAGATATTATTCTTTCTCTAATTTTAAATAAGAACCTGGCCTGCGATGTCACCGGCCATCGCGCCGCCATCGCCCTGGCCGAGCGCCTGGGCGGGGTGCTGGAGCACATGAACGGCCGCGCCCAGTTCCGCAACACCCTGGCCTTCCAGGATGGCGGCTGGATGACCACCACGCTGTCCGAGGTGCGCAACCGCGCCGACCTGATCCTGCTGGCCGGCACCGATGCCTCGGCCTTTCCCCGGTTCTTCGAGCGCTGTGTCGCGCCTGAATCCCAGTTTGGCGAAGCGCGTCCCCGCGTCGTGGCCCTGACTGGTTCCGTCTCCGCCGGGTCTGGGCAAGCCCCGGGCACGGATCTCGCCATTCCCTGTCAACCCGAGCGATTGGGTGAAGTCTTCGCCGCCCTGCGCGTCCGCCTCGCCGGGCTGCGCCTGGATGCGGTCGAGGTGGCCGGCATTCCCCTGGCGCAACTCGACGATCTTTTGGCGTCGATGCGCGCGGCGCGCTACGGCGTGCTGGTCTGGAACGCGGCGGAACTGGACTTTCCCCAGGCAGAGTTGACCGTGCAGGCCATGGTCGACCTGGTCAAGGACCTCAACCGCGCCACCCGCTGGGCCGGACTGCCGCTGGGCGGCGGCGATGGCGCGGTTTCCGCCGCCCAGGTCTGCACCTGGCAGACCGGCTACCCCTTGCGGGTCGCCTTCGCCTCTGACGGCCCGCATTACGAGCCGACCGCGCATGCCGAGGCGACGCTGCTGGAGACGGCGGCGGTGGACGCGCTGCTGTGGATTTCCGCCCTCGACCCGGCGCGCGTGCCGCCGGAGGCGCCCTGTCCGACCATCGTCCTCGGCCGCGCCGACATGGTGTTCGAGCGGCCGCCGGAGATCTTCATCCCGGTCGCCGTGCCGGGTGTGCAACAGGCCGGCTTCCTCCACCGCATGGATGCCGTGGTGGCGCTGCCGCTGACGGCGCCGGCCGCTTCCGAACTGCCCGGCGTCGCCCAGGCGCTGGCCGCCATTCAACAGGAGATGAACCATGCTGCGGCTTAAGGGCGGTCGCCTCTACGACCCCGCCAATGGCATCGATGGCCTGGTGCGCGACCTCTATGTCCAGGACGGCCGCGTCGTCGCCGATCCCGGCCCGGACGCGGCGATCGACAGCGAGATCGACCTCGCCGGCCGCGTGGTGATGGCCGGCGCCATCGACCTGCACACCCACATCGGCGGCGGCAAGATGAACATCGCCCGCGCCCTGCTGCCGGAAGACCATCGTCTCGACCGGGTGCCGGCGCGGCATCTCGGTGCCGGCGGCGACCTGCCCGCCGGTTGCGGCCACGCCGCGCCCTCGACCTGGACCACCGGTTATCGCTACGCCGAGATGGGCTACACCGCCTGTTTCGAACCGGCCATGCTGCCAGCCAATGCCCGCCACGCCCACCTGGAGATGGGCGACACGCCGATGCTGGACAAGGGCGCCTACGCCATGCTCGGCAGCGACGACTTCTTCCTGCGCCTGCTCGCCAGCGGCGCCGAGCAGCGCCTGATCAACGACTACGTCGGCTGGACCCTGGATGCCAGCCAGGCGATGGCGATCAAGGTGGTGAACCCGGGCGGCATCTCCGCCTTCAAGTTCAACGCCCGCAACCTGGATCTGGACGAGGCGCATCCCTACTACCGCGTCACCCCGCGCCAGGTGATCCAGGCCCTGGCGCGCGCCGTGCACGAGCTGGGCGTGGCGCATCCGCTGCACGTGCACGCCAGCAACCTGGGCATTCCCGGCAACGCCGACACCACCCTGGCGACCATGGCCGCCGCCGAAGGCCTGCCCATCCACCTGACCCACATCCAGTTCCACAGCTACGGCACCGAGGGCGAGCGCAAGTTTTCATCGGAAGCCGAGCGCATCGCCGACGCCATCAACCGCATGACCAATGTCTCGGCGGACGTCGGCCAGATCCTGTTCGGCCAGACCGTCACCGCCTCGGGCGACACCATGGGCCAGCACCGCAACCACCGCCACGCCAGCCCGGACAAGTGGGTGGTGATGGACATCGAGTGCGACGCCGGCTGCGGCGTGGTGCCGTTCAAGTACCGCGACAGGAACTTCGTCAACGCCCTGCAATGGGCCATCGGCCTGGAGCTGTTCCTGCGGGTGACCGACCCCTGGCGCATCTTCCTCACCACCGACCACCCCAACGGCGCCCCCTTCACCAGCTACCCGCACCTGATCCGGCTGTTGATGGACCGGAGTTTCCGCAACAGCAAGCTGGACGAGATCAACGCCGAGGCGGCGGCGCACAGCCAGTTGCGCGGCATGGAGCGGGAATACAGCCTCTACGAGATCGCCATCATGACCCGCGCCGCGCCGGCCCGTTCGCTCGGCTTGACCGATCGCGGCCACCTGGGCGCGGGTGCGGCCGCCGACATCGTGGTCTACCGCGACGACGCCAACCGGGAAGCCATGTTCGAAAAGCCGGAATACGTGTTCAAGGACGGCCAGTTGATCGTCCGCGACGGCCGCGTGGTGCGCGTGGTCAACGGCGCCCTGCATGTGGTGAAGCCCGAGTACGACAAGGGCATCGAGAAACCCCTGAAGGACTACTACGACCGCTATATGACCGTGAAGATGGAACACCTGCGCGTCAGCGACGACGAGATCTGCGCCTGCGGCGCCAGCAAGCTGATTGCGCACCGGTGCAAGGGGAGGGCGGCATGATCATCAACGGCGTCCTCATCGACGACACCTATGCCGAGGCCTTCGGCATGAAGGCGACCCGCATCGTCATCACGGCGGACAGCCTGACCTGGGCGAAACACGCCGCGAACGCCGCGTTCGGCTTCGCCACCTCGGTCATCGCCTGCGGCTGCGAGGCCGGCATCGAGCGGGAACTGGCGCCGGAGGAAACCCCGGACGGCCGCCCCGGCATCGCCGGCCTGCTGTTTTCGGTATCCACCAAGGAGCTGGCCAAGCAACTGGAACGCCGCGTCGGCCAGTGCGTGCTGACCTGTCCCTCCACCGCCGTGTTCGCCGGTTGCGACGGCGAGGAGTCTTTGCCCCTGGGCAGGAATCTGCGTTATTTCGGCGACGGCTGGCAGATGTCCAAGCTGCTCGCCGGGCGCCGCTACTGGCGCATCCCGGTGATGGACGGCGAATTCCTGGCCGAGGAATCCACCGGCCTGCTGCGCTCGGTCGGTGGCGGCAACTTCCTGGTGCTGGCGCGTTCCCACGCCCAGGGGCTGGCCGCCTGCGAGGCGGCGGTGGCGGCCATCGCCGGGGTGGCGGGCGTCATCACCCCGTTCCCCGGCGGCGTGGTGCGCTCCGGCTCCAAGATCGGTTCCAAGTACAAGGCCCTGCCGGCGTCGACCAACGACGCCTTCTGTCCCACCCTGCGCGGTGTCGCCCGCTCCGAGCTGAGCGACGAGGTGGAGGCGGTGCTGGAGATCGTCATCGACGCCGTCGACGACGCCGCCATGCGGCGGGCCATGAAGGCCGGCCTCGACGCGGTCTGCGCGGCCGGCGCCGCGAACGGCATCGTCCGCCTGTCGGCCGGCAACTATGGCGGCAAGCTGGGCAAGTTCCACTACCCACTGCGGGAGATCCTGGCATGAGCGCCGCTGTGACCCTGAGTTTGCAAGCCGGCTACGCCGGCCGCATCGACATGAGCGGCGTGCTGCCCGAGACCCTGGCCGGTAAATCGGCTTCCGAGATCGCGGCCACGCGCTTGTTGGTCGATGGCCAACCCATCGCTCTGGGTGAATTGTTCGCGGTGACGCCGGGCGATGGCGACAGCCTGCAGATCGAGGCGGATGCCGGCCAGCTCGACTGCCTGGGCAAGGACATGAGCGCCGGCCTGCTGCGCGTGGAAGGCTCAGCCGGTCATTACGCCGGCCAGGGTCTGCGCGGCGGCGAACTGGTCATTGCCGGCAACTGCGGCGATTTCGCCGCCAACGGCATGCGTGGCGGCCTTCTGCGCGTCCAGGGCGACGCCGGCGACTGGCTCGGCGCCGCGCTGATCGGCGAGCGCGCCGGCATGGCCGGTGGCGTCGTGGCGGTGGCGGGCGATGTCGGCGACCGGCTCGGCGACCGCATGCGCCGCGGCCTGATCCTGGTGCGCGGCCGCGCCGGCGAGGCCTGCGGCGCGCGCATGCTGGCCGGCACCCTGGTGGTCGCCGAAGGCTGCGCCGGCGCGCCCGGATTCGGCCTGCGTCGCGGTAGCCTGATCCTGGGGCGGGCACCGGAAAGCCTGTCGGCCACCTTCAACGACTCCGGCGTGGTCGAACTGGCCTGGCTCAAGTTGCTGCGCCGCCACGCGGAGGCCTTCCTGCCTGGCGTGGTGCCGGCATCGGCGCGCTGCCGCCGCTACATGGGCGATCTCGCCTTCGGCGGCAAGGGCGAACTGCTGCTTCCCGCATGAAGCTCATCTTCGTTCGCCACGGCGAGTCCGAATACAACCTGAGCGGCCTGTGCAACGCCGACCCCGCCGCGCGGGTGGGTCTCACCGATCTGGGCCGCCGCCAGGCCGGCGCGGCGCGCGAGCGACTGCGCCACGAGCCGGTCGGCCGGGTCCATGTCTCCCGCCTGCAACGCGCCCAGGAGACCGCCGCCATCCTCTGCGGCGGCCACTGCGCCGACATCCGGGTGGATGCCCGCCTCGACGATCGCGCCACCGGCTTCGAGGGACGGCCGGTGGCGGACTACATGGCGGCCATGCGGGCCGCGCCGGACCCCTTCCGCTGGAAGGCGCCCGGTGGCGAGTCCTACCTGGAGATGGTGGCGCGGGTGCATGACTTCATCGCCGAACTGCTCGCGGACCCGGTGGAGGTGGCGCTGGTGGTGACGCATCACGAAGTCCTCCAGGCCGTGGCCGGCTACTTCGAACATCTGGAGCCGGCGCGGATGTGGCGGGTCTGGGTGGGCAACTGCGAAACCCTCGAATTCGAGGCCAACTGAATGTTCCACTGCGGCCGCTTCCGCTTCACGCTCGATCGCCCGCTGGTGATGGGCATCGTCAACGTGACCCCCGATTCCTTTTCCGACGGCGGCCGCCATGCTTCCGACGAGGCGGCCATCGCCCACGGCCTGCGCCTCGTCGCCGAGGGCGCGGACATCCTCGACATCGGCGGCGAATCGACCCGCCCCGGCGCCACCCCGGTGCCGCTGGCCGAGGAGCTGGCGCGGGTGCTGCCGGTGCTGGCCGGCCTGCGCGATTGCGGCGCCGCCCTGTCCATCGACACCATGAAGCCGGAGGTGATGGCCGCCGCCCTTGCCGCCGGCGTCGATCTGGTCAACGACGTCAACGCCCTGCGCGCGCCGGGGGCGCTGGAAGTCGTCGCCGACTCGAATTGCGGCGTCTGCCTGATGCACATGCGCGGCACCCCGCAAACCATGCAGATCGCGCCGGAATACGACGACGTGGTCGGCGAGGTCGAGGCCTTCCTGGTCGAACGGATGGCGGCGGCGGTTCGCGCCGGCATCGACTCGACGCGGCTGACGCTGGACCCGGGCTTCGGCTTCGGCAAGACCACGGCGCAGAACATCGCCCTGTTCCATGGCCTGGCGCGGTTCGCCGCGCATGCCCCGGTGTTGATCGGCGTCTCGCGCAAATCGTTGTTCGGCAAGCTGGTCGGCCGCGCCACCAGCGACCGCGCCAGCGCCAGCGTCGCCGCCGCCCTGCTGGCGGTGGCGCGCGGCGCGGCCATCGTCCGCGCGCACGACGTCGCGGCGACGGTGGATGCGTTGAAGGTCCGGGAAGTCCTGGGCGGTCTGAATCTCCCTTGGCCGGAGGACGGCCGCGGGCGCGTCCGACCTTCCGATCCGGCCACGATCGGGCACGTGGCGCCACCACGCCACGGCCGATGACGGTTGCCGCGGGCTCGGTTCGCGTTAACCGTGGCGGTCCGGACGTTCACCCTTCTCCCGCGCGCGGACGCGGGACGCCGCATGGGCCGGTGTCGGCGCTGAGGGTTACCACGCGCGCCACCCGTCGCGCCAAACCTTGCCAGGCGCGGATGACCGCCGCCTCGTCTGGGGGGCGTAGCCCCGGCTCCGCGCATGGCTGCCGGGGCAGGGACAGGTAGGCCAGGCCAATACCGGCTTCCTCCAGAAAACGGGCGAGCGCCTCGACCGCATCGGCGGCGTCATTCATGCCCGCGACCAGCAGGGTCTCGCAGGCCAGGGTGCCGCGATAGTCCGTCGCGAAGGCGCGGATGCCCTCCAGGATGGCGGCCAGGTCCAGGCCGGGATGTGGTCGGTTGAGCGCGCGCCAGGTGGCGTGATCGACACTGTCCAGCTTGAGGCAGACCCAGTCGGCGCGGGCCAGTTCGGCCCGCACTTCCTCGCGCCAGATCAGCGCGGCGTTGGAGACCACCGCGACCGGTCGTCCGAGGGATCGCAGGCCGTCGATCAGATCACCCAGGCGGCTGTCCAGGGTGGGCTCGCCGTCCGGCGCGAGTGCCAGATAGTCCAGCGTTTCGCCACGTTCGCGCAGGGTGGCCAGGCGTTGCGCGACTTTCCGCAGGATGTTCTCGGGGGCGTGGAAGGCGTGCCGGACGATCTCGGGCTGTGGCGCGACAGCGAAGCGGCAGTAGCCGCACGAGTAGCAGCAATGCTTCGCCGGAATATGGTTGATGCCCAGGCAGTGGCCGAGGCGGCGGGAGATGAACGGGCCGACGACGAGAGTCATGTCCGGGTTCAGTGGCCGAAACGGAACCAGGCGATGGTGTCCGTTCAATAGCCCAGCCTGACGACGACCCGCGCGCCGGATTCGGGCAGATCGAAGGCCGCGTCCTTGAACCTGGGCGGGCCGACCAGCCTGGGGGCGTTGCTCAGTCCATAGCCTTCGTTGGGAAACATGCCGAAGCGCAGGTTGAGTTTGCCGTCGCCGTTTTCGTCGTGATAGGCGACCACCGCGTAACGGCCCGGCGGCAGGCCGTGGAACACGCCGGTCGGCGTGCCGCCGGCGGGCAGCGCCAGCACCTGGCGCGCCCGGTCCTCCTTGCGGAAGCCGTCCTCGCGCTCGAACAGCATCAGCTTCACCGGGCCGTCGCCGCCGCGCGAGCCTTGCACGGCGACCTCCAGGTCGGCGGCGAGGGCGGGCGTGGCGAGGGTGGGTGCGGCGAAAGCGGCCAGCATCGCCAGGAACAGCGGACGCGGGTTCATGCGCGGCGCAGGCCCTTGACCCAGGCTTCCATGGCCTCGTTGGCGGGCTTCATCGGCGCTTCCAGGAAGCTCACCACGAACTTGTCGCCCATGTCGGCGACGCCGATGGAACGCGGGCGCACGGCCAGCACCTGGGGGTTGGGCAGGGCGAAGCCGAAGCAGAAGATCACGTCGACGGCACCGACGATGCCCGCCGCGATCTCGCCGCCGATACCCTGGGTGTGGGCGTAGTGGTCGAAGACGCCGATGAACACGACCTTTTCCTTCTCGGCGATCTTCGCCTTGAGGTAGGCGGCCACGTCATCGACGTTCTTGCAGTCGGTCTCGTCCTTGCCGATCTCGGCGACGAAGACGGGGTATTTCTCTTGCAACAGGGTTTGTTTCATGTGGGGCTCCTTGATGGGGGGTGGGTCAATGCGGCTTGCCGGGTTCATGGACTTCCTCCCAGCCGGTGATCATCGCCTTGATGTGGGCGAAGACCGTGTGGCCGGTGGTGGTGAGGTAGACGTGGATGAAAAAGAAGGCGGTGATCATGAAGGCGGCGGCGGTGTGGATCAGGGCCACCGCTTCCAGGCTCAACCAGCGCTCCAGGCCGAGCAGCGGCCATTGCGCATAGAACAGATAGAGCAGGCCGCTGACCCAGATGGCGGGCATGATGACCGCCAGCAGCACCAGGTAGGCCAGGCGCTGCAGGGGGTTGTGCTTTTTCACCACGGTCTTGCGGAAGGGATGCGGCGCGTCCTTGAAGATGCCGATGACGTAGTAGCGGATCATCGCGTCGATGTTCTTCAGGGTTGGGATGTATTGCCGCCACTCGCCGAGGGTGAAGTGCCAGAACACGGTGAACACCCAGAGCGTCACCAGCGCCCAGGCGGCGAAGGTGTGGACCCGCACCGCGGCCTGGAAGCCGAGCAGGGCGTAACTGCCGTGGACCTCGAAGCCGCTTAGCATCATGACGATGATCAGCAGCGCCTGCGACCAGTGCCAGAAGCGTTCATAGCGTTTGTAGATGTAGATGCGTTCGGTGCTCATTTGGCTTGCCTCCCGCGGGCGAGGATGCGGATCAGACCGTGCGTGAGGCCGGCGCCGATGGAACCGGCGACCGCCAGCCAGCCGAACAGGTCGACCCAGCGATTGAAGTCGCGGCCGGGAAGATAGATGTCGCGGATTTCGGCCAGGCGGCCGTCGGCGGCGCGGGTATGGCAGTCCTGGCAGGGCACGGCCTTTTCCTTGGGCGCCACCATGTGGGTGATGAACCAGTTCATCCGGGTTTCGATGAAGTCGAACTTGCCGGAGTAGGGCAGGCCGGCGTAGTCCATGCCCGCCTGGATCGATTTGGCGTAGTCGTAGTGCTTCCAGAGCGCCGTGTCGTCGTCGCCGAAGACGTGGTTGACCACCAGCGTGTTGTTGACCGGGTCGTAGGGCTGTTTGCCGCGCATGACCTTGAACGGCCAGATGCGGGCATTCGGATCGTTCGCCGAACCTTCGATGCGATTCAGTTCGAGCACGCCGTCCCGGGCGATGTGGGCATCCAGTCTGTCGGTGATGGTGACCGGATGGACGATGCCGTTGTACCACTTGTAGCTGGGCCGCACGTTCTCGCCGTACTCGAAGTCGCCCTTGGCGGCCGAGTACTTCAGGTGGCCGTGCTCGCCCTTGATGAACAGCGGCTTGCCGTCGGCGTCCATCTTGCCGGCGGTCGACCAGTCCCACAGCATCTTGGTGGCGACCCCGCCGCGCGCGAATTCAGGAATGTGGCAGGTCTGGCAGGCCACCTTGTCGGCGTGGTGGTTGATCTGTCCGTCCTGATGCGGGGCCGCGCTGTGGCAGGACTCGCAGGTGGCGCGGTCGTGATCATCCTTCGGCAGGTCCTTGCCGTGCGGGTCTTTCGCCTTCACCGCATAGCGGCTGCCGGAAGGAATGTGGTCGTTGAAGGTGTGGCAGGCGGCGCAGCTCATGTTCGCGCCGTCGCGGGCCATGTGGACGTCGAGTTCGCGCGACGGGTTCTTCAGCGAGGAATCGAGGTCGCCATGCTTGACCGCGTCGCCGCCGCCGCCGCTGAAGTGGCACGAACCGCAGTTCTCGCGGCCGGAATGGCCGACATGTTGGGCGATCCTGGCCAGATCGGGCGCCTTGAAGGACTTCTTGCCCGGCGGGCCTTCCATTGGCTCGAACTCGCGGTCCGCGTAGAGCGGATGGCCGGCGTCGGTGCTGAACTTCTTGTAGCTGCCGGTGGTGTCATGGCAGGCCAGGCAATCGACGTTGTCCTGGTCGGCGAAGTCGAAGTTCTTGTCCCGCCAGCCGTAGCCGGCGTGGCAACTGGTGCAGCGCGCCTCGTTGGAGAGCGGCGAGCCGCAGAAGTTATTGGCCGCCCATTTCTTGCCGAGTGTCTTGCCGGTGGTCGGGCTCTTGGCCTCCCAGGTCCAGTGGATGCTCTTCATCACCTGATGCCCGGCGGTGTTGTGGCATTCCAGGCAGGCCCGGGTGACTTCCTGGCCGGACTTGAACGGGCCTTGCAGTTGCTTGAAGCGGCTGTGGTCGGCGGTGGCCGCCCAGGCCGGGCCGGCGAGCAGGAGGCCGGCGGCGAGGATCAGACGGAGGGAGAAAGGGGTCACGTGGCCTGGCCTATCACGGGTGAACGATGGTCTTCAGCCACGCGTGGCCGATGACTTGCCGCCCATGCCCATGACCGTGCCCATGACCGTGGTCATGTCCGTGCTCATGCTCGTGGGCGTCCGGCGCCGCCTCGGGCAGGGTGCCGGCGAGCCAGGCGGCCACCGCCCGGTCCGGGTCGGTTTCCGAGGTGGCGACGGCGAGAATGCCTTTCTGCTTCAGACGCTGTTGCAGGCCGAAACCCATGCCGCCGGCGATCAGCACGTCGGCGGCGTCGAGCGGGTGCGCGGCGTCATGGTCGCTCTCGTGGAAGCTCTGCTCGATCGGCAGTTCCAGCAGCTCGCGGCCCCTGATTTCGTTGCCTTCGACCTCATAGACCCAGAACTTGCGGCATTTTCCGGCATGGCCGGTGATGGTCCTGCGGTTCTGGCTGGTGACGGCGATTTTCATCTCACTCTTCCTTTTCCGGGTTGTTCAGGGCGCATTCGCGCGCCTCGCACAACATGCCGTTGAGCACGGCCAGCGAGACGGCGAGGGAGACTCCCAAAATCCAGGCGAAGTACCACATGGTTCGTTCCTTTCTCGGTAAGTCAGTAAGCGGCCTTGTCATGGGCCTCGATGAATTTCACGGTGACCTTGCCG
>CAZONS010000096.1:0-11111 GCA_964581195.1 uncultured Thiobacillus sp.
CGCTCGGCGGAGAGCTGGATCGGCGTCAGCGGGTTCTTGATCTCGTGCGCCATGCGCCGCGCCACTTCGCCCCAGGCGGCGTCGCGCTGCGCCTGCAGCAGTTGCGTGACATCGTCCAGAACCAGCACGTAGTCGGGCGCTTCTCCGGCGGTCAGGGGCGTGCCGCGCGCCAGCAGGATGCGTTTGCCGTTCGGCGTGGCGAGTTCGATCTGCTCCCGCCAGGGGCGAGTCGGGCTGTCATGGAAATGCCGCGCCATGTCCTCCGCGAAGCCGGCGAAGCCTTCATTGCCGGTTCCCCACTCGAACAGGGGGCGCCCCTCCAGCTCGGCGCGATCGATGCCGAGGAGGAGAGCGGCGGCGGGGTTGACCACGCGCACGGAGAGGTCGTGCTCCAGGGTGATGACGCCGGTGGTGACGCTGGAGAGCACCCCTTCCAGATAGGCGTTCGCTTCCATCAGCTTGTCGCGGCTTACCTCGGCGGCCACGCGCGCATCCGAGAGTTGCCGGGTCATGCGATTGAAGGAAAGGGTGAGCATGCCCAGTTCGTCGCGGCTGGTGACCGTCTGTACCTGGGTGAAGTCGCCCCGCGCCACCGCCCGGGTGCCGCGAGCCAACGCGCGCAGAGGCGCGGCGAGTCGCTCGGAGAGGAGAAAGGCGAGGGAGAAAGCGGAAAAAAGGGCAAGCGCGAGCGCCAGGGTGAGGGAGATGCCATACAGCCGCTTCAGTCCCAGACGCGAGATCAGCAACTCCTGGTAGCCCTGACGCGCTTCTTCCACTTGCTGCGCATCCCGCGCGAGCTGCGGCGGCACCGGTTGCACCACCTGCACCAGACGGGGGCGCTCGGACAGCGAGATCATGTTGAGCGGCGCCACCACCCGCACATGTATGCCGCCTCCCGAGGTGGCTTGCAGACGCGACCAGGTCTGCTGCAGGCGCGTCTGCCAGAGCGCGCCCTGATCGGGCGTCCGGGGCAGCAGGGTGCCGCGATCCGAGGACGAGAAGCCCAGCAGGCCGCCGTTGTCGTCGAACAAGCCCAGCTCCTGCAGGCCTGCCGCCTCGCGCAGATCGTCGAGCCGCTCCAACTGCAGGATGGGAGGCAGGTCTCCCAGCTGCTGCGCCAGACGTTCCGTTTTTTTCACGGTTTCCCGCTGCACATGCTCCAGGGCCGACTGACCGAGGGCGAGACCACCTTCCAGCGCGCTTTCCATGCGGACATCGAACCAGGACTCGATGGACCGGATCAGGAACTGTACAGAAACACCGTACACCACCATGCCCGGCGCCAGGGACATGAGACCGATGATCATGAACAGGCGGGCGGTGAGCTTGGCGCCGAAGACGCCCGCGCGGATCCGCCGGATCAACAGGAATGCCTGGTAGACGATCAGCACCACCAGGCCGCCGGCGACGGCGAGGGTGGTCCACAGCAGCAGCGGCAGATTGCTGGCGAAGAATTCGGTATTGTCCGCCGCCGCCGCCAGCAGCCCGATCAGGGCCGAACCTAGCAAGAGACTGCCCGCGACGAGGTACAGCATCAGTACTTGAACGTGCGTTCCAGCCAGCCGGAATCGAGTTGCCAGCGTCCCGAGGAGGCGAGCGCGTTGACTTGCAGGGGCTTGGGCAACTGCGAGATGTCCAGATACATGCGGACATAGATCTTGTATTCGGAACGCCGCTTCATCTGCTTGACGCTGACCACGGCCCAGTCGCGCAGGTCTCCGACCGCGCGCAGGGCATCGGCGAGGCTCTCGTGGGCACTGGAAACGCCACTGAGCGTGACGTAGTACTGGCGTAACAGGGCGTTGTAGGAAAGACGCACGCTGCGTTCCAGTTCGGAGAGCCCTTCCGCAAGCCACCAGTCGCGTTCGCGCTCGGCTTCCACCGCCTGCACGAAGGTGAGCTGCACGCCGCGACGCAGGGCATCGTCCAGCGTGGGGGAGAGCTGAATCGAGAAACCGCCGTTGAGATGGAACAGCTCGCCGCGCTGCGCCACCTCGATCTGCTGCGCCTGAATGCCCTCGGCACGGGCCATGGACATGCCCGCGACAGCCAGGGTCAGGGTCGCCGCGAAGACACGCAGGAACTTACGCCTTGTGCAAGCGAGCATAGAAGAATCCATCCATCGCCGGACCGGGAAGCAACTGGCCCGCGCGGGTTTGCGGCACTGGCTCGACACGCGCATCGGCATGGCGGGCCAGAAAGGCGGCCACCTGGTCGGCATTCTCCTCGCGGAAAAGACTGCAAGTGGCGTAGAGCATTGTGCCAGCAGGTTTCAACAGCGGCCATAACGCATCCAGGAGACGACGCTGCTGGTGCACCAGTTGTTGCATATCCTCGGGACGTTTCAGCCATTTGCCATCGGGGTGTCTGCGCACCACACCGGACGCGGTGCACGGCGCATCGAGCAGGATGCGGTCGAATGCCCGCCCATCCCACCAACTCGCGGTATCGGCCGCATCCCCGGCAATCAGGGTGGCCGAGAGGCCGAGTCGGTCCAGATTATCCCGGACCCGCCCGAGACGGGAGGCATCGCTGTCCAGGGCCACCAGATCGAGCGCATGCATTTCCAGCAGATGACCGGTCTTGCCCCCGGGCGCGGCGCAGGCATCCAGCACCCGCTCGCCATCGGCGGCGCCCAACAAGGGCGCGGCCAGCTGCGCGCCGGGATCCTGCACCGACACCCAGCCATCGTGGAAACCCGGCAAGTCGCTGACCGGATGTGGGCGCGCCAGGGTCAGCGCATCTTCACCGGTGCGCCGCGCCTCGATACCCAGCGCCGCCAGGTTGGTCTGATAGGCGTCGACCGTGACGCGGCGGCGATTCACCCGCAGGGACATGGGCGGGTGCATGTCCTGCGCCACGACGATCTCCCGCCAGTCGTCAGGATACTGCTCGCGCAAGCGCCGCAGCCACCATGGCGGCAGGTTCCAGTGGGCCTGGGGATCGGCGGCCGCGGAGATTTCCAGTTCGGCGCGGCGGCGCTGAAAATTGCGCAGCACCGCGTTGACGAATCCGCGCGCCCGCGGATAGCGCTCGGCGGCGCAGGCCACTGTTTCATTCACCACCGCATAAGCCGGCGTCTCGCCCGCCTCCAGTTCGTGAAGGCCGACCAGCAGATGCCCGGACAAGGCGGCGGGGGACAGGGGCCGATCACACAGGGCATCGAGAAAAAAACGCAACCGCCCGGCATGGCGCAGCGTGCCATAGGCCAGACTCTGCGCGGTGGCCAGACCTTCGGGTGCCAGTCGGCGCAGGTTCGCCAGCGCCAGCGTCAAGCTGACCCCATCCTGCAGCACGTCATTGACCAATGTCGCGGCAAGATGGCGGGGGTTGCTGGAGGTGGCGCGGGCGGAATCGGACATGGGGCGCGATTATCCTGGAAAATGCCCGTCGGAAACGAATCAGCCAGGCACATGGCCTGGCTGAATCATCCCCGGGACGCTCTCGGGTTCAGTCGACGCCTCCGTCGGCGGCGGGGGTGGTGGTCGGCGCCGGGGCGCTGGGGCCGTTACCGCCAGCGTTGGCGGCCGGGGGCGGCGCCACCGGCTTGGGCGGTCGCGGCTCATGGCCGGCCATGATGTCGTCGATCTGCTCGCTGTCGATGGTCTCCCATTCCAGCAGGGCGCGAGTCATGCGTTCCACCTTGTCACGGTTCTGTTCCAGGATATTGCGCGCCAGGGCGTACTGCTCGTCGATGATGCGGCGCACCTCGGCATCGACCTTGCGCAGCGTCTCCTCGGAAACGCTCTTGTGGGTAGTCACCGAACGGCCCAGGAAGACCTCTCCTTCTTCCTCGCCGTAGACCATCGGCCCCATCGCATCGGACATGCCCCATTGCGTGACCATGCGTCGGGCCAGATCGGTGGCGCGCTGGAAATCATTGGAGGCGCCGGTGGTCATCTGGTTCATGAACAGTTCCTCGGCGATACGGCCGCCGAACAACACCGCGAGGGTGGACAGCAGGCGAGTACGGTCCTGGCTGTAGCGGTCCTCGGTGGGCAGTTGCATGGTGACACCGAGGGCGCGGCCGCGCGGGATGATGGTGACCTTGTGCACCGGGTCGGTCTTCGGCATCAGCTTGGCGACCACCGCGTGACCGGACTCATGGTAGGCGGTGTTCTTGCGCTCTTCCTCGGGCATGATCAGAGAGCGGCGCTCGGCACCCATCATGATCTTGTCCTTGGCGCGCTCGAAGTCGTCCATGTCCACCACGCGTTTGTTGCCGCGCGCGGCGAACAGCGCCGCCTCGTTGACCAGGTTGGCGAGATCGGCGCCGGAGAAGCCGGGCGTGCCACGGGCGATGATGTCGGCCTTGACGTCCTGGCTCATCGGCACCTTGCGCATATGCACCAGCAGGATCTGTTCGCGGCCACGGATATCCGGCAACGGCACCACCACTTGGCGGTCGAAGCGGCCGGGACGCAGCAGAGCCGGGTCGAGCACGTCGGGACGGTTAGTGGCGGCAATGACGATCACACCTACGGTGGGTTCGAAACCGTCCATTTCCACGAGCAACTGGTTCAGGGTCTGTTCCCGCTCATCGTTGCCACCGCCCAGTCCAGCGCCGCGCTGACGACCGACCGCGTCGATTTCGTCGATGAAAATGATGCAGGGAGAATGTTTTTTGCCTTGCTCGAACATGTCACGCACGCGAGCGGCACCGACACCAACGAACATTTCCACGAAGTCGGAGCCGGAAATGCTGAAGAACGGCACCTTGGCCTCACCGGCGATGGATTTCGCCAGCAGCGTCTTGCCGGTGCCGGGGCTACCCACCATCAGCACGCCGCGCGGGATGCGACCACCCAGTTTCTGAAAACGCGAGGGGTCACGCAGGAACTCCACCAGTTCGCCCACTTCCTCCTTGGCCTCGTCGCAACCGGCGACGTCGGCGAAGGTGACGGTGTTGGTGTCCTGGTCGAGCAGGCGCGCCTTGCTCTTGCCGAAGGAAAAGGCGCCGCCCTTGCCGCCGCCCTGCATCTGACGCATGAAGAACACCCAGACCCCGATCAGCAGCAACATGGGGAACCAGGAGACGAAGATGCTCATCAGCATGGAGGGCTGTTCCTCCGGCTTGGCTTCCACCTGCACGCCCGCCTTCAACAGGTCGGAGACCAGCCAGGGATCGGAGGGCGCATAGGATGTGAAGCGTCGGCCATCACTGGTGACGCCGCGCAGCACATGGTTCTCGATGGTGACCTTGGCCACCTGCCCCTGCCGCACCTGTTCGATGAAAGTCGAATAGTCGACCTGCGACTGCGCGGTCTGGCGCGTGTTGAATTGATTGAACACCGTCATCAGGACCAGCGCGATGACCAGCCAGATAGCGACGTTCTTGAATAGGTTGTTCAATTTGACTCCTTTGCGGCCAATATGCCGTGAACGGGGAGAAGTTAGTCCAAATCCGGGGTTGATTCAATCAAGACCGCCGCCCGCCCGGACGGGGCCTTCAATCCGCGGCCGAGCAGATACACTTCGCGACTGCGATCACGCGAGGCATCGGGCTTGCGTGCCACGACCTTGCGGAAAACCTCGCGCATCGCGCTCATGTAAGCCTCGAATCCGGCCCCCTGAAACACCTTGACCAAGAAAACGCCATCAAGTTGCAGGTGTTGAGCGGCAAAATCCAGCGCCAGTTCCGCGAGCAGGTAGATCCTCGCCTGATCGGTCACCACCACACCCGTGATATTGGGGGCCATGTCGGAAAGTACAAGGTCGACAGGCCGCCCCCGCAGCGCGGCTTCCACCCGTTCGAGTCCGTCAGCCTCGCTGAAATCGCCCTGAATGAAGGTCACGTGGTTCAACCCGGTCATTTCCAGCAAGTCGATACCGATGATGCGGCCCTCTCCCTTCATCCTTTCCGCCGCAACCTGGCACCATCCTCCTGGCGAGCAACCTAGGTCGACCAGGGTCAGCCCGGGACGCAACAGGTGGTCCTGGTCGTCTATTTCCATCAACTTGTAGGCCGCGCGGGAGCGATAACCCTGTTCGACCGACTGCTTCACATAGAAGTCGTTGACATGCTTGTGATGCCAGGCGCGGGTTTTGGCTTGTCGTTTCATGGGCTACTATCGCCGCCTTTTCCGGGGAAACTCAATGCGTGAATTATCGGTTGAACAACGTAAATATCTGAAAGGGTTGGCGCATTCGCTCAAACCCGTGGTGATGATCGGCGCCCAGGGCCTGACCGAGGCGGTGATCAAGGAAACCGGGCACGCCCTGGCCGCGCATGAATTGATCAAGGTGCGTGTGCTGGGTGACGACCGCGCGGCACGCGAGGCCTGGTTTGGAGAGCTGTGCGCGGCGGTGGATGCCGCGCCGGTGCAGCACATAGGCAAGTTGTTGTTGCTCTACAGGCCCGCGGAAAAACCGCGGATCAAACTACCCTGAATGCGTCACCCCGGGCCACCCGGCGGATCCGCTCACTTTTGCCGCGCTAGCAAGGCCAGGCCAAGCAGACTCTCGATCAGATACACCGCGCTGGAGATGCCATGCCAGGTGGCGAAGCGGTCGCGAAACAGGCTTTCCATCACATCCTTCGGCATGGCCTGATCCTTGAGTTGTTGCATGATGGGCTGAATGCCGAACTTCTGGGCGGCGGTCAGCAACAGCATGACGAGGACGATCCAGAAGAAGCCTTGCTTCAGCGCGTCCGCCCCCGCCCGACTCAGGCGAAACAGCAGCAGCCAACTGCCACAGACCAGTCCCAGCCAGGCGACGTGACTGAACATCTTGCCCGCCAGCAAGCCGGCCAGCACGCGATCATCCAGGGTATAAAAAAGCGTCGGCGCCGCCAGGTAACCCACCACCCAGAGCCCACCCACCCAAATGGCGGCCGCCCAGATGGCGAGCATGTCGGGAAAACGCTTCACGTCAGAGGTAGTGAACGTCGACGATTTCGTAGTGACGAAGGCCGCCGGGAGCGTTCACATCGGCGACATCGCCGGCATATTTCCCTATCAACGCTCTGGCGATGGGCGATCCCACGGATATCTTGCCACTCTTGATGTCGGCCTCGTCGTCGCCGACGATCTGATATTTCACTTCATCGCCGGTCTCGGCATCCACCAGTTCAACCGTAGCGCCAAAGACCACGCGGCCCTCGGCGTCGAGATGCCGTGGGTCGATGATCTGTGCGTTGGCGAGCTTGCCTTCCAGGTCCTTGATGCGACCTTCGATGAAACCCTGCTTTTCCTTGGCGGCATCGTATTCCGCGTTTTCCGACAGGTCGCCGTGCGAACGCGCTTCGGCGATGGCGGCAATGACGTTGGGCCGCTCGACACTCTTCAAACGTTGCAACTCGTTGCGCATGAGTTCGGCGCCAACCACCGTAAGTGGGACTTTATTCATGAATTCCTCTCAGTGCAGACGCTTGTGCAGGTCTTGCAAGGGATAGACGGAGATGTCGCGGCGATCCTTCATGCCCAGGCAGGCCGCCTTGGCGCCGGCGAGCGTCGTGAAGTAGGGAATATTCTGATTCAGCGCGGCGGCGCGTATCGCGAAGGAATCCTTCATCGCGCGCTTGTCCTCGACCACGTTGATGATCAGCTGAATTTCCTTGTTCTTGATCATGTCGACGATGTGAGGACGCCCCTCGGCCACCTTGTTGACGCGAGTCACCGGCACGCCGGCGGCATCGATCACGCTCGCCGTGCCGCGCGTGGCGAACAGACTGAAGCCGAACCCGTGCAGATAGGTGGCGATCTCGGCCACCTGTGGATGGTCCGGGTTACGCACCGATATGAACACATTGCCGTCACGCGGCAGCTTGACGCTGGCGCCGTACTGGGACTTGAGGAACGCCTCACCGAAAGTCTCGCCCACCCCCATCACTTCACCGGTCGACTTCATTTCCGGCGTCAGGATGGGGTCGACCCCGGGAAACTTGCGGAACGGGAACACGGCTTCCTTGACCGAGTAATAGGGCGGAATGACCTCATGTTCGGCGTTCTGCTCCTTCAAAGACTTCCCGGCCATGCAGCGCGCGGCAATCTTGGCAAGCTGGCGGCCCGTGGCCTTGGAGACGTAGGGCACGGTGCGCGACGCTCTAGGATTGACTTCCAGCACGTAGACTTCGGCCGTATCGCCCCGGCCCTTGATGGCGAACTGCACGTTCATCAGGCCGACGACGTTGAGCGCGCGCGCCATGGCCACGGTCTGCCGGCGCAACTCGTCCTGGATCGCGGGAGTGAGACTGTAGGGCGGCAGGGAACAGGCGGAATCACCCGAATGCACCCCCGCCTGTTCGATGTGCTCCATGATGCCACCGATCAAGACGTTGGCGCCGTCGGACAGCGCATCCACGTCGACCTCGATGGCATCGTTCAGGAAACGATCGAGCAGCACCGGCGAATCGTTGGAAACCTTCACGGCCTCGCGCATGTAGCGCTGCAGATCCGCTTCCTCGCGCACGATCTCCATCGCGCGCCCACCCAGGACGTAGGACGGACGCACCACCAACGGATAACCGATCTCGGCGGCCAGGCGGATCGCTTCATCCTCGGCGCGCGCGGTGCGGTTGGGCGGTTGCAGCAGGCCCAGTGCGTTGAGCATTTTCTGGAAACGCTCACGATCCTCCGCCGCGTCGATCATGTCCGGCGAGGTGCCGATGATGGGTACACCGTTCCTTTCCAGGTCGCGCGCCAGTTTCAGGGGCGTTTGCCCACCATACTGGACGATGACGCCGACGGGTTTCTCGATGCGCACCACCTCGAGCACGTCTTCAAGAGTGAGCGGTTCGAAATACAGACGGTCTGATGTGTCGTAATCGGTGGAAACGGTTTCCGGGTTGCAATTGATCATGATGGTTTCATAACCATCCTCGCGCATGGCGAGTGCCGCGTGCACACAACAGTAGTCGAACTCGATCCCCTGGCCGATCCGATTGGGGCCTCCGCCGAGAACCATGATCTTCTTGCGATCGGACGGGAGTGACTCGCACTCCTCCTCGTAGGTGGAATACATGTAGGCGGTGGAGGTGGCAAATTCGGCCGCGCAGGTATCCACCCGCTTGTAGACGGGATGCACTCCGAGCTCCCAGCGGCGCGCCCGCACGGCATGCTGATCGGTGTTGAGCAGCCTGGCCAGGCGGCGATCGGCGAAACCATTGCGCTTGAGACGGAACAACTGCTCACGACTGATATCCGCCAGGGCCTGCCCCTGCAACTCGCGCTCCTGGGAAACCAGGTCTTCGATCTGGGCGAGGAACCAGGGATCGATCATGCTGGCCGCCTGCACATCCTCAAAGCTCATGCCGATACGCAGCGCGTCGGCCACATACCAGAGGCGCTCCGGCCCCGGGTTGCCGAGTTCGGCTTCGATCTCGTCCTCATCGGACGTCTTTTCGTCGAGTCCGTCGACGCCGGTTTCCAGCCCGCGCAAGGCCTTCTGCAGGGATTCCTGGAATGTGCGGCCGATGGCCATGACCTCGCCCACGGATTTCATCTGTGTGGTCAGTCGGTCATTGGCCTGAGGGAACTTCTCGAAGGCGAAGCGCGGCACCTTGGTGACCACGTAGTCGATCGAGGGCTCGAAGGAAGCGGGCGTGGCGCCGCCGGTGATGTCGTTCTTGAGTTCGTCGAGCGTGAACCCCACCGCCAATTTGGCCGCGACCTTGGCGATCGGGAACCCGGTCGCCTTGGAGGCCAGCGCGGAGGAGCGCGAAACCCGCGGATTCATTTCGATGACGACGATACGCCCATCCGCCGGGTTGATGGCGAACTGGACATTTGAGCCACCAGTATCCACACCGATCTCGCGCAGCACGGCAATGGAGGCATTCCGCAGCAGTTGGTACTCGCGATCGGTCAGGGTCTGCGCGGGTGCCACGGTGATCGAATCGCCCGTATGCACGCCCATGGGATCAAGGTTCTCGATGGAGCAGACGATGATGCAGTTGTCGGCATGGTCCCGAACCACTTCCATCTCGAATTCTTTCCAGCCGATCAGTGATTCCTCGATCAGCAGTTCCTTGGTGGGCGAGGCATCCAGTCCGCGTTCACAGATGGCCAGAAACTCTTCCATGTTGTATGCGATGCCACCACCGCTCCCCCCCATGGTAAAGGAAGGGCGAATGATGGTCGGGAAGCCGATGCCGGCCTGGATCTGCATCGCCTCCTCGATGCTATGCGCCAACGCGGAACGCGGGTTGGCCAGGCCGATACGCGCCATGGCCTGCTTGAACTTCTCACGATCCTCTGCCTTGTCGATCGCCTCGCGGCTGGCGCCGATGAGTTCGACGCCGTATTTTTCAAGCACGCCATACTTGGCCAGATCGAGCGCGCAGTTGAGGCCGGTCTGCCCTCCCATGGTCGGGAGGATGGCGTCTGGCCGCTCCTTATCGATGATCCGCTCAACCGTCTGCCAGTTGATGGGCTCGATGTACGTCGCATCGGCCATCTCGGGGTCGGTCATGATGGTGGCGGGGTTGGAGTTGACCAGAATGACCCGGTACCCCTCCTGCCGCAACGCCTTGCACGCCTGTGCGCCGGAATAGTCGAATTCGCACGCCTGCCCAATGACGATGGGACCGGCGCCGATGATGAGTATGGATTTGAGATCGCTGCGCTTAGGCATGTTTCGCCTTGTATTCTTGCATCAACTGGATGAAACGATCGAAGAGGTAACCCACATCCTGTGGACCGGGACTCGCCTCAGGGTGGCCTTGAAAACTGAATGCCGGCACGTCAGTCCTCTCGATTCCCTGCAGAGAACCGTCGAACAGGGAAACATGGGTGGCGCGGAGATTGGATGGAAGCGTCTGAGCATCGACAGCGAAGCCGTGATTCTGACTTGTGATGACGACACGCAGGCTGTCTAGATCCTGCACAGGGTGGTTGGCGCCATGATGACCAAACTTCATCTTGACCGTGCGCGCGCCAGAGGCAAGCGCAAGCAATTGGTGCCCAAGGCATATGCCGAACGTCGGAATCCGCGCGTCGGTGATTTCCCGTATCGCGGTGATCGCGTAGTCGCATGGTTCCGGATCACCTGGGCCATTGGAAAGCAGCACGCCGTCCGGCCGCATCGCCAGCACATCCGTCGCGGCCGTGGTTGCGGGAACCACGGTGATGCGGCAGCCGCGCATCGCGGCCATGCGCAGGATGTTGCGC